>JBBSMV010000114.1:0-9197 GCA_038232975.1 Rhodothermales bacterium | reverse complement strand
TCCCGCGAAGGCGGGAATCCAGAAGGCGTGCTGGGCGCTCTGGATTCCCGATCGGGGTCGGGAATGACGGTGCTTTTGAGGGAGGTGTCAGAACTTAGCGACCCTGCTCGCCGAGGGGGACAGTCGCGTGTAGCTGGGAGCGAGCCTTGCGAGCGACCGCAAGCGCGACGGGGGGTCCACGCTCACGCCCCTCCGCGCCACGGCGGATCGGTCTTGCCGAGGAACGCCGCGATGCCCGCCTTGCAGTCGTCGGTGCCGCGCGCGAGGGCGTTGAGCTGCACGGCGTGGTCGAGCGCCTCCGTCAGGCCCATGCCCGGCACGTCGGCCAGGAGCCGCTTGGTGAGGGCCACGGCCGTCGCGCTCGTCTCGGTCGCCAGCTCGCGCGCGAGCGCGTCGGTCGCCGCGTCGAGGTCGTCTTCCGGCACGGCTCGCGTGACGAGGCCGAGCGCCGCCGCCTCGCTCGCCGAGACCAGGTGGCCCCGCAGGAAGAGGTCGCGTGTGGCGGCCTCGCCGAGCTTGCGGAGCACGAAGACCGAGACGATGGCCGGGACGAACCCGATCCGCACCTCGGTAAAGCCGAGCTTGGCGCGCTCGGCGACGAGGGCGAAGTCGCACACCGCTGCCAGCCCGCAGCCACCGGCAATCGCGTGCCCGTTCACTTTGGCGATGACCGGCTTCGGGTGGCGGTAGACCGCCTCGAACAGCCCCGCGAGGTGCCGGCTGTCGGCGAGGTTCTCCAGCGGCGAGGCCGTCTGGAGCGCCTCGAGCGCGGCGAGGTCGGCCCCGGCGGAGAAGACCGTGCCCGCCCCCGTCAGCACGACGACGCGGACGCCGTCATCGCCGGCCGCCTCGGCGAGGGCGTCCCGGAGCGCGCCGACGAGGTCCGCCCCGAGCGCGTTGCGCTTGTCCGGCCGGTTGAGCGTGAGCGTGAGGACAGGGCCTTCGTAGCGGCGCAGGACGAGGTCGGGCATCGCGTTGCTCGTTGCTGATTGCGAGGAACGAGAAGCTACTCCCCCGCCCACCACTCGTAGAGCGGCCACAGCTCGGCCTGCGCTTCGATGGCCCGGCGCACGAGGTCCGGCCCGGCCCCGAGCACGTCGGCGCGGGAGAGCGTGCGCCGGACCCACAGCCCCTTCGCCCGGCTGAGGTCGTCCGGGAGCGCGGCGAGCGGCTCAGCGAAGCTCGGCGACCCCTGCTTTTTCGTCACCGTCGGGGCATACGTGAACGTGTAGCCCCGCCCGATGAGGCCGTTGAGCAGGGTGAGGGCGCGCGCCGGCTCGTCCTGCATCCGGGCCTTTGCCTGCCGGAACAGGTCGCCCGCGTACTCGCCCGCGTAGAGGCCGAAGGCGAAGCCGTCGGGGTAGAGGCCGTGCGAGAGCTGCACGTCGCTCAGCCGGCGGCGCGGGGGGCGGTAGAAGGCCAGCCAGAGGTGGTGGTGGCAGCCGCCCGCGCCGAAGTCGTTCTTGAGGAGCCGGCTGAAGACGTTCTTCTCGGTCTCGAACGGCAGCCGGTTCGGGAGCACCCAGTTGAGCACGAGGTCGTCGCGGTAGCGCTTGAACGGGTCCGTGACGAAGCGCCGGACAGCGTCTTTCTCGGCGCGGTACTGCTCGACGTGGGGCCGCGCGCGGAGGCGCTCCAGCACGGCGAAGGCGTCCTCGCCGAACCCCTCGAAGTGCAGGTTCAACGGCTCGGGCATGGTGAAGGGAGCAGCGCCGTGGGCCGCCCCGCCCTCGCTCGAATCGCCGGAAGTGCTGGGTATACCAGGTAGTACGCGATGATGCACTTCCATTGAATGCTCCGTCTGCCTTACTTTTGCTGTGAGGAAGGGGGATATCTTTTCCCTCTACGCCACATCCTCACACTCGTTCACCTCTGTCAACCCACACCCCTACCCGCCATGCGCAAAGCCTTCGCTCTCGCTCTCCTCCTCGCTGTCGCCTTTCCCTTCACCGCCAACCGCGCCCAGGCCCAGGGCTTCAGCCTTATTCCTTACCTCGGCTATAACCTCGACGCCGAGGCGTTCCTTGTCGGCATCGGAACAGAGTTCGAGGCCCCATTTAGCGCCGGCAACCTAGCGCTCGCGATTCGCCCTTCCGTGGAGTATCTGTTCACCGATGAGGTCAGTGACGGCCTCGGGAACGACACCAGCCTGAACCTTCTCCAGGTCAACGGTGACGTCATCGCTCGCCTCAACGCCACGAGCCTCAATCCGTACATCGGTGCTGGACTCGCCCTCGTCCTGCAAAGTGCCGACTTTGACTGTAACGGAAACCAGACGTGCGAAACATTCGAGGATGCAGTCTCCGGGACGGATATCGGCCTCAACCTTGTCGGCGGCCTGGAATTTCCCGGCGCGCTTGGCTTCGGCGACCCATTCGTCCAGGCTCGCCTCACGCTGGCCGACGGCACGGCGATCTCGATCCTGGGCGGCTTTAGCATCCCACTCGGCGCGAACTAGTCTCCGTCCGCTTGCTTCAACGCCCCGGTCTGCTTCGGCGGGCCGGGGCTTTTTTGTACGGGGAGCGGAAAGGGCCGGCGGCGTGACCTCTGCCGACGCCCTGGGTTCTGCTGTATTTTCAACTGTATCTTCAGCCGACAGCCGGGCCGACCGTCCACGGCCTGCGCCCGCCCCTGCCTTATGCCCGATCTGCCTCCGCCCCCGTCTCAAGACTTCCTCCCGGACGACCCGGGGCCTCTCGGCCCGCGTGCGCTTCTCGCTGCCTCCCAGGCACACGCCGCGGCACAAGCACACAGTGCAGACTCACGCGGCGCAGTATCCGTGGCGCGCTACGGCCCGCTGCTCGTGCTCCTGGCGGCGCTGGGCGTGGGCGGCGCGCTCTACCTCGCCTCGGGCGACGGAGGCGACGGGGCGGCGGACGAGGCGGTGCCTCCCCTCCAGGCGCGTGCCCTCGCTGAGCTTACCGTCTCCAGCGAACCGAGCGGCGCTTCGGTCTTCATCGACGGCAACCCCGTCGGGCGCACGCCGCTGCGGCAGGAGGCCCTCCCGTCCGGGGTCTACATCCTCTCCGTGCTCCCGGAGGAAGGAGCCGGCGTGGACACCTTCGTCGTGCTGGACGAGGCCGGGGCGCAGTCGTTCTTCTTCGATCTCGCTCCGCCGCCGGCCCTGGCCGACGCCGCCCCGCCCCGGGAGCAGGCTGCAACTCGGGAGCAGACGGGCAGCCGCTCCGGGAATGGGGCGAGCCAAAATGGAACGAGCCGAACAGGACGGCTCGTGGTCACGTCGGAGCCGCGCGGGGCGACGGTATGGGTCGACGGTGCGCGCGTCGGGGAGGCCCCGCTCGTGCTCGGCGACCTCGCGGCGGGCGCGCACGAGGTGGTCCTGTGGATGGAGGGGCACGAGCCCTTCGTGGCGAGCGCCGAGGTGGAGCCGCAGGGGATGCGCGCGGTCCGTGCTACCTTCGGCCCCGACGCCGCCGCTGCGCCGGCCGAGCGCAGCACCGCCCGCGTTGCAGCGCCCCCGGTAGTGTAGGATAGCGCCCCCGGTAGTGTAGGATGATGCCGAGCGAGTAGAGCGAGAAGTCGGTGAGGTGCAGGACGGAGGGCGTAGCCGAACTGAGAAACGTCGCGGCTTCGGCGGCGCGCTCCTGCCCGAGGAGCATCTCCAGCAGCGCATTCGTGTCGAGGAGGAACATCAGTCCTCCCGCCACTCCAGCGCCTTGTGTTGAAGCTCGACTGAGGTATACTCGTCGCGGAGATCGGCCAGCGCGCCGACCCAGTCGAACCGCATCGGTTCGCGTTTCTGCTGTGCGTGCCTGGTGCGGAGGAAATCCACGAAGTCCTCGACCTGCTGCTGCAAGGCCGGTGGCAGGGCTTCGATCTTCTGGACGAGGTCGTGCATCGTGCCCTCCGGGCGCGGCGTGGGTGCCAAAGATACGGCGCGTTTAGCCGGAGTCTTTCGCATCCTGAACCGGAAGCGTCTCCATCCTCACGCGCTCGGCGCGGGTGCGCTCGCCGAAGCGGACGGTCTTGCGGTAGTCCACGCCGAGCACGCGCCCGCGTCGGCGCTCGACGCGGTACGTGGCGCGCTCCTCGACCCCGAAGCGGCGGGCGATCTCAGCGGGCGAGAGCCGCGGACCGCCGGGGGCGACCTCGTGCAGCAGGTCCACGATGATGCGGGCGAGAGCCTCGGCGTCGGGCGTCTGCCGCCAGCGGACCGTTACGGCGGGACCGGCGGCGAGGGTGTCTAGCTGGAAGCTCGTGGTGGCCGGGATCGGCCGCCCACCGAAGGGGTTGGGCAGCGCCGAGCGCGAGGTGACGACCCGGCCCACGGGGTAGCGCCCGCCCGAGGCGAGGTGGAAGCGCTCCGGGTCGGCGAGCAGCATCGCTTCGAGGCCGGCGTCGGTGGCGGCGGTCGCGCGCACGGCGTCGAGGGCGAAGCGCTGCTCGGGCGCGAGCCGCGGCGCGAGCCGCCGCAGCGCCCGGCCGAGGGCGGCGCGGAGGCTGTCGCCGTTGGCGATCTCGTAGGGCTGCCCGGCGCGGTCCGTGCGGAAGACGATGGGGATGCCTTCGAGCGTGCCCGTGCCGAGGTCGAACCGCACCCCGCGCGCGTCCGGCCCGTCGGCCTCGGCGCGGTAGGTCCAGGCCAGCGTGTAGCCGCGCGGCCGGGCCGCGAGCACGCGCGCGTCGACGAGCCACACCCCGCTCAGGCTGTCCACGAGGAGGCTGCCCTCGCGCTCGGCAAACGTCTTGACCACCCGGACCGTCGCGCGCTCCCCCGGTTGTCGCTCGAACGGGACCTCGACCGTCGCCCGCGCCCCGGCCGGCGTGGGCTGCGCGGCGGCTGGAGTAGAGAGGAGAGGGAAGAGAGAGAGGAGAGGGAAAAGAGAGAAGAGAGGGAAGGCGGAAGCGCTGGAACGCACCTTCTTCCCTCTTCCCTTTCTCATCGTTCTCCTCTCCGAACTCATCCGTCGAGGGCGCGGCGGCCGGCGACGAAGTCCTCGGCCATCTCGACCATGTCGGCGCTGCCGATGTAGACCGGGATGCGCTGGTGGAGCTTCTCGGGCTTCACGTCGAGGATCGGCTGGTAGCCGGTCGAGGCGCGGCCGCCGGCCTGCTCGACGATGAAGGCCATCGGGTTGGCCTCGTACATCAGGCGGAGCTTGCCGCGCGGGTCGCGCACGTTGGCCGGGTAGATGTAGATGCCGCCCTTGAGCAGGTTGCGGTGGAAGTCGGCGACGAACGAGCCGATGTAGCGCGCCGTGTAGGGCCGCGCCGTGGCCTCGTCCTCGACCTGGAGCCACTTGATGTAGCCCTTCGTCCCGTCCTCCCACGAGCGGTAGTTGCCCTCGTTGATCGAGTAGATGCGGCCGGCGCTCGGGGTCTGGATGTCCGGATGCGAGAGCAGGAACTCGCCGATGGATGGGTCGAGCGTGAAGCCGTTGACGCCCGCGCCGGTGGTGTAGACGAGCATCGTGGAGGAGCCGTAGACGACGTAGCCGGCCGCGACCTGGTCGCGCCCCGGCTGGAGGGCGTGCTCGGCCACCGGGTCGTGGCAGCCCTCGGGGAGGCGGTAGACGGAGAAGATGGTGCCGATCGAGACGTTGACGTCCACGTTCGAGGAGCCGTCGAGCGGGTCCATCAGCACGATGTAGCGCCCGGAGTGGCCGTCGGTCTTGAGCGGGATGGCCTCGTCGTGCTCCTCGGAGCCGATCATGCAGACCTCGCCGCCGCGCCGGAGCGCGCGGACGAACTCGTCGTGGGCGAGCACGTCGAGCTTCTTCTGGGTGTCGCCGGTGGCGTTCTCGCCGCCGGCCTCGCCGAAGATGTCCACGAGGCCGGCCTTGCGCACGTCGCGGTCGACGATCTTGGCCGCCAGCGAGATGTCGCGCAGGAGGCGGGAGAACTGGCCCGTCGAGCCGGGCACGTCGCCCTGGCGCTCGATGATGAACTGCTCGAGCGTCTTGAGCTTGCCACCGCCGGTGACGAGCGACTGCTGGGTTGGAGCGGTTATAGGCTGCATGAAAACCTACATCGTGAGAGGATTCGACCTATCGGCATGGGCATCGGACAGAGCGACGTGGAGACTGGGACCCCGATATAAAACGTGATGCGTAAAACGTAAGGGTACCCTGCTGAGATGCCGTGCTTGTGAGCTACCCTTACGTTTTACGCTTTACGCTTTAGCCTCAATCTACGCCCACTCTCCGTACTTCTCCCGGAGGACCGCCATGACTTCACGGGTTTTGCGCGGGTCGGCCGCCCCGTCGCGCACGGGTTCCGCCTCGAGGTCGGCGGCGAGGCGACGCAGGGCGTCGGGCGTGTCCACGTCGTACCACGGCGGGAGGATGCTCACGGCGGCGGGCGTAGCCTCGGCGCGGGCCAGCGTCTCGGCGAACACGGCGGGGTGGCTGTAGGTCATCCCCTCGAAGAGCGCCGGGTAGACCTCGTTCATCCCGAGCAGGTAGTAGCCCCCGTCGTCGCTCGGGCCGAGGACGACCGAGAACGGCGCGCGCAGCTCCTCGAGGCCGCGCGCGACGAAGGCGAGCGGGAGCGTCGGGTGGTCGGTCCCGATCACGGCGGCGCGCTCGTAGCCCGCCACGAAGGTCTCGACGAAGGCACCCAGCATCCGCGCCCCCAGCCCGTCGCCGCGCTGCCGGTGGACCGAGGCGGCCTCCGGCACGAGGCCCGCTGGCAGCGTGCCGTCGCCGGCCGTGCTGCCTCCAGCGAGGTAGAGCCGCACGTCGGCCTCGAGCGTGGCGTAGGCGGCGAGGCTGTCGTGCAGGAACGCGCCGTAGAGCCGGGCGGCCTCGGCCGGGGTCACCACCGCCGTCAGCCGGGTCTTGACCGCCCCCGGCTCGGGGAGCTTGGCGAAGACGAGGAGCGCGGCCGGGCGTAGTGGCACCGTCACTCCGGCTCGGTCCCCGGCAGCCGGAGCACCAGGACGTGCCGGCCCGAGGCGTCGGTCTCGTGCGTGCTCTGCCCGCCGGCGAGGGCGGCCGTCTGCGCGACCGTGCTCCGGCCGAGGGCCAGGCAGTCGGCCGCCGCGTCGGGCGACGACGTGCTCTCGGTCCAGGCAGCTTCCACCACGGTACTCTTGCCTTCGGCCGCCACGCGGACCCGGACGCCCTCGCCGTCGGCCGACTGCACCGCGTCGACGACGAGGCGGCGCAGCAGGCGCAGGACGAGGTTGCGGTCGGCGTGGGCCATGACCTTCTTGCGGTCCGAGTCGGTGTGGAGCGGGATGCCGCGGCGCATCGCCAGGTCGCGCTGCTCGCCGGCCGCCTGCCGCGCCAGCTCGAGCACGTCCACCATCTCGGCCCGGACCTCGACCTCGCCGGCCGCCACGCGGTGCAGGTCGAGCGCCGAGCGGAGCACGTCGGCCATCCACGCGCTGCGCCGCTCGGCCTGCTCGGCAAAGGCGAGGGCGGCCTCGGCGATCTCGCGCAGGAGGTCATCGCCCTCGGAGGCCGCCTCGCCGGACATCGAGGCCGGCGGCGCAGCGGCGCTCGGCGCAGGCCGGGCAGGCGCGGCGGCGGCTGCCTGCACGCGCTGCCCTTCGACGACGCCTTCGACGGCACCTCCGGCGGGCGAAGCGCGCGCGCCGCCGTACATCTCGTTCTGGGCGATGGCGTAGCGGATGTAGCGCGCCAGCGAGGAGCTGTCCACGTACCACTTGACGAGGTAGTCCACGGCCCCCAGCCCCTTCGCCTCGGCCGCCGCCGACGCGTCGTCCAGCCCGGTGAGCACGATCAGCGGCAGGTGCGGGGCCGCCTCGCGCACCCGCCGGACGGTCTCCATCCCGTGCGCGTCCGGGAGCGAGAGGTCCACCATCAGGATGTCGAACGCCGTGTCGCCGAGCCGCTCGATGCCCTCGCCGAGGCGCTTGGCGTGGACGAGGTCGTACTCGAGCTCGCTGCTGTCGAGGGTTTCTCGGAAGATGACGGCGTCGCCGGGGTTGTCCTCTACGAGCAGGATGCGGGTCACGGCAGGATGGGGGGGTGGGAGGATGGGAGGGTGGGGGGAGTCTTTACTCCCATCCCCACACCCTCACTCCGACGGGAGCTTGACGAGCGACAGCCAGAAGTCGTCGATGGCGCGGACGACGTCGAGGAACTGGTCGAGGTCCACGGGCTTGGCGACGTAGCAGTTGGCCGCTAGGTCGTAGACGGCCGCCACGTCGTCCTCGCTCTGCGAGGTCGTCAGCACGACGACCGGGATTTTCTTGAAGCGCTCGTCGGCGCGCATCGCGGCCAGGACCTCGCGCCCGCCCATCTTGGGCATGTTGAGGTCGAGCAGCAGCAGGTCCGGGCGCGGGGCCTCGGCGAAGTCGCCCTCGCGGCGGAGGAAGCGCAGCGCCTCCTCGCCGTCGCGGGCGATGTGGAGGTTGTTGGCGACCTTCGCGTCGCGGAGTGCCTCGATGGTGAGGGTCACGTCGCCGGGGCTGTCCTCAACGAGGAGGATTTCAATCGGGCGGGGGGCGGTATCAACCATCGGCGCGGTCAGAAGGAGGCGTGGGCTGTGAGGTGGGGATCGTAAAATAAAACGTCGTGCCCGAGGGCTGGCCGCCGGCCTTGGGGTCGGACTCGAACCAGATGCGGCCGCCGTGGCGCTCGACGATCTTCTTGCACATCGCCAGGCCGATCCCCGTTCCCTCGTACTCGTCGCGGGTGTGGAGCCGCTGGAAGATCTGGAACACCCGCTCGGCGTGGTGCGGCTCGATGCCGATCCCGTTGTCGGCCACCGCGAAGCGCCACAGCGCGCGGCCCTCCTCCTCGACCGCCTCGGCACCGACGCGGACGAGCGGGGCCTCGCCGCCGCGGAACTTGACGGCGTTGGCGACCAGGTTCTGGAGGAGCTGCCGGAGCTGCGTCTCGTCGGCCGGCACCGTCGGCAGCGCGCCGGCCTCGACGCGCGCGCCGGCCTCCGCGAGCGCCGGGCCGAGGTCGGTCAGCACGGTCTGGAGGGTGCGCCCGACGTCTACGGCCTTGAAGGCCTTGCCGCGCGTGCCGACGCGGCTGTAGGCGAGCAGGTCCTGGATGAGGACCTGCATCCGCTTGGCCCCGTCGACGGCGTAGGCGATGTACTCGTCGGCGGTCTCGTCGAGCGCGTCGGCGTAGCGGCGCTGGAGGAGCTGGAGGAAGCTCGACACCATGCGCAGCGGCTCCTGGAGGTCGTGGCTGGCGACGTAGGCGAACTGCTCGAGCTCGGCGTTGCGCTCCGCGAGCTGCTCGGCGTTG
>JBBSMV010000113.1:0-9197 GCA_038232975.1 Rhodothermales bacterium | reverse complement strand
GGTCGTCGCGGCGGCGGCCGAGCGCTTCGTCGTGCTCGTGGACCCGTCGAAGGAAGTGGACCGGCTCGGGGCGACGGTGCCGGTGCCGGTTGAGGTGCTGCCCTTCGCCCTGGCTCCGGTGGAGCGGGCGCTCCGCGCCCTCGGCGGCGAGCCGGCGCTGCGGCTGGCGGAGAAGAAGGACGGGCCGGTCGTGACCGATCAGGGGTTCTGGATTCTCGACACCCGGTTCGACCCCATCGCCGATCCCGCCGCTCTCGACGCCGCGATCCGCGCCGTCCCCGGCGTGCTCGACCACGGCCTGTTCGTCGGGCTGGCAACGGACGTGCTCGTCGGCGAGCCGGGCGGGGTGAGGATGTTATAGGGCGTGGAGGGAATGGAGGGCGGTGACCGCACATCGCGAGGCACGGCACCCCACCGTCTCACCGTCCGCTGGAAACGCCGGGGCGAGCGCGCCGTACCATCTCCTCTCAACCGCCAATCACCCAAGCCCCTCTCATCATGGCTCAGTTCACCCTGCCCGACCTCCCCTACGCCTACGATGCCCTCGAACCGCACATCGACGAAGAGACGATGCGGATTCACCACACGAAGCACCACCAGGGCTACACCAACAACCTCAACGCCGCCCTCGAAGGGACCAAGTGGGCGGACCAGCCTATCGAGGAGACCCTCGCCGACCTCGACGCGCTCCCCGAGGACAAGCGCACCGCTGTCCGTAACAACGGCGGCGGCTACCTCAACCACGGCATCTTCTGGACCATCATGTCGCCCAACGGCGGCGGCCGGCCGACCGGCGACCTCGCCGCCGCGATTGAGCGCGACTTCGGCTCGTTCGACGCCTTCAAAGAGAAATTCGAGGCGGCAGCGAAGGGGCAGTTCGGCTCGGGCTGGGCGTGGCTCGAAGTCGGCGACGGCGGCAAGCTCCAGATCCACGGCCACGCCAACCAGGACAACCCGGTGATGCACGGGGCCAAGCCGGTCCTCGGCGTTGACGTGTGGGAGCACGCCTACTACCTCAAGTACCAGAACCGGCGGCCCGACTACGTCAGCGCGTGGTGGAACACCGTCAACTGGGAGGAGGCGAACCGGCGCTACAAGAAGTACGCGTCGTAAAGGGTCCTCTCGACGACCGACGGGCAGGGCGGCGGGCCGAGTGCTCGCCGCCCTTTTACGTGCTCGGTTTTATGGGGCGGTGCCGCGCGACACGGGGGTGTCACCGGCGCTTCGTAGCCTGGCGCATCACCCACCAACCGCCGGGCTTTATGAGCTACCTCGTCGTCACCACCCTCGACGTCGCCGACACCGACCGCGCCTTCGTCGAGAGCGCGCTCGCTGCACTCGGACTTCGCAACCGAGTCGAGGAGGGGCCTGCCTCCGACGTGCTGCCGCGCAACGTCTACGCCGGGTTCTTCGACGGGCCGACGGCCCACGCGCTCCGCCGCCGCCTCGCGGGCGAGGTGCGGACGGCGGTCGGGCGGTTCGCGTCCGACGCCCGGGTGCTCGTCTCGGTCGGCGGGCACGGCGGGACGCGCCGGGCGGCGTGACCTCGGCGCGCGGCGGTATACTCCCGCCGTGCAGCTCCCCGACGACATCGCGCTCCGCTTCGCCGCGCGCGAGGCGACGGCCCCGCCTCTCGTGGCCGCGCTCTCGGCCGAGGAGCGCGCCCGGCTCGGCGGCTTCGGCAGCCCGAAGCGCCGCCGCGAGTTTGCGCTCGGCCGCGACGCGGCGCGGAGCCTGCTGGCTGAGCGCCTCGGCGTGGCACCGGCGGCGGTGCCGCTCTGCGTAGCCGGCGACGGCGCGCCCGAGCCGGGCGGGGCCGCGCTCCACGTCTCGATTGCCCACGCCTCGGCGCTGGAGCAGACCCTCGCCGTCGCGGCCGTCGCCGCCCGGCCCGTCGGCGTTGACCTCGAAGTCGTCCGAGCGCGCCGGCCGGACCTCTACCGCTTCATCCTACACCCGGATGAGGTTGGGGTGCTGGAGGCGCTGCCCTACGGCCACGACGCGGCGCAGGTGCTGCTGTGGACGCTGAAGGAGGCGGCGCTCAAGGCGATGCGGACCGGCTTCCGCGTCTCGCCGAAGGCGCTCCGGTTCGCCGGGCCGCCGTCGGAGGGATCAGCCGTGCTGCGGCGGGGCGCGGAGCGGTGGGACCTGCGCTGGGCCGAGCGCGACGGGTGCTTCCTCGCCGTGGCCTTTTAGCTCACATCGTCTCCTGGACGGCGGCACCCTCCGGCAGGGCGAAGAGGCTGTCCGGCGCGTCGGGGACGAAACGGACGTCGGAGAGGGTGCCGCTGGCCGACGGCTCGCCGGGGCCGCCGTCGGTCCACGCGAACGAGCGGAAGCCTTTTTGGAGGGTGATGCCGTCCACGGTCTGGGCACCGTCGTAGACCATCAGATGCTCCGGCGTGTGCCCGCCCTCGGGGAAGAAGCCGGGGTAGGAGACGACGTAGCGGACGCCGCCGACGCGGTTCGTCTCGGGGTCGAGCAGGAGCAGGTAGTAGTCGTCCGGCGCGTCGCCCGTGCCCGCGTCGAAGGTGGCGCGGACGAGGTCGTAGCCCGTGCCCTCGAACGTCATCTCCCCGGCGGCCTCGAGGTTCACGCCCGGATCGGCGAGGACGAACGGCATGGCGACGAAGTAGTACGGCGTGAGCGACCAGAACCGGGCATTCGTCGGAAGCTCGGCCCCGGCGGGCATCACCCACGCCTCCTCGCCCGTCCACCCAAACGAAGCTGCCGAGTCGGGCATCAGCGTGTGCCGCGCCCGCGCCGCCCACGTGTCCACCGTCTGCTCGGTGTCGAGGGCGGGTTGGCCGTCGCCGCGCTCGTAGCGGTAGCGGAAGTGGAGCGGGCCGTTGGCGTACCACCGCGCCAGCCCGCCGTGCGCCTCCGTCGCCGCGAGCACGAGGCGACCGGCGTCGGTGGAGCCGCGCCGGGCGGTGGCCTCGGCGACGCGCTGAGCGACGGCCTCGTCCGTGGGGCGAGCCAGGGCAACGGCCGGTTCGTCAGAGGGCAGCGTCGGCTCCGGGTCGGCCGCGCAGCCGATGAGCGCGAGGAGGGTGGCGAGCAAGAGGCAGCGGGGCATGGCGGCGGGGGATCGGGACCGCGCTCCGAACGCTGGGCCACCGGGTGGGTTCGGAACCGGAGGCTCGGAAGAGAACGCCCGGACCGCCTTTCGACGATCCGGGCTTTTTGACTTCTGGGCGAGCAGGGCCTAGAAAACGGCCACGCCGACGGCGGTGGCCGGGAGGCCGGTCACGCTGCCGACCTCGCTCAGGCTGCCGTTCGCGCGGATGCGGTAGATGCCGATCTCGCGGAAGGCGCTGTTGTGGACGTAGAGGTAGCGGAGCGCGATGCCCATGTCGAGCGGCGTGCTGCCCTCGCCGGTGACGGCCGTGATGCCGTCCTCGTCGAGCCGGTCGAGCGAGCCGTCGAGGCTGATGCGGAAGCCGGTGATCGTCCCGCTCGCCGTGTTCGTCACGTAGGCGTAGCGGCCGAGCACGCGCGTCCAGCACGCGGCGGTCTCGTTCGTCGGCACCGAGGCGTCGAGAACGGCGACGCGGTTGTCGACGCGCTCGTAGGACGAGACCGAGCTGCCGTCGGGAACCGGCCCATCCGGCTCGTTCGCCTCGCTGACGAACATCCGGCCGAACGCGTCGAAGTCGAACCCGAAGGGCGTGACCCCGGCCGACGGCGTGACGAGGGCGTTGCCGAGTGTCCCGTCCGAGCGGACCGGGTAGGCGATGAGCACGTTGCTCGGCCGGTCGGTCACCATGAGGGTGCGGCCGCCCGGCGTGAAGCCGACCTGGGGCGGCCCCATCACCCCAGCCGGGAGTGCCCGCACGCCGCCAGCAAGCGGCGTCAGGGTGCCGGTCGGGTGGAGGCGGAAGCCGCTCACGTTGCCCGGCTCGCCCTCGCGCCCGGCATTCAGGACGTAGACGATGTCGCCGCTGATGGTGAGGCTCAGCGGCGATGGGCCGTTCGAGGGAACCGTGGTGAGGAGCTCCAGCGCACGCACGCCCTTGAGGATGCGGAAGACCGAGACCTCGTCGCTGCCGGCGTTGACGGCGAGCAGGAGCGTGCGGCTCGGGGTGATGAGCACGGGGTTGGTCGCCGCCGAGATCAGGCCGCCGGAGCCGAGGCCGCCCGTGGCGTAGGAGCCGGCGGGCGTGAGCCGGCCGTCCTCGTCGCGCAGGAAGCCGACGACCGCGTTGCCGTTGGCGTCGTCGGTGAGCGAGAACGCCGCGCCGACGACGCGGTCGCCGAAGCGGGCGGCGTCGAGCTCAGGGGCCTGGAGGGCCTCGGCGAGCGGGGCGTCGCTCAGGAGGGTGCGCTCGAGCACGTCGGGGGCGAGCATCTCCTCGTCGTTCAGGGTCTGGGTGAGCGCGGCGGTGGTGCCGTCGGCGGCAGCGGGGAGGGCGGGGTCGCTGGCATCGCAGCCGCTGAGGAGGAAGACGGCGAAGGCGAACGCCGCCGTGAGGCGGAGGGGGGCAGAGAAGCGTTGCATGATGAGACGGGTTGGGTGGGGAGAATGGTGGTGTGGGAGAGGAGCGTGCTCCGCCGCGTGTGGCAGAGGGTGCTCTCAACGTAACCCGGCCGCGTGTGGCAGAGGGTGCTCTCAACGTAACCCGACGCCCGGCCGGAAGGATCACGAGGCAGACCCCCTTCGGTTACAAATGTATAACGATTCGCTCACGGGGTCAGAACGAAGTAGGGCCGCTCCCCGAGAGGAACGGCCCCGCCGTGCGGAGTGGTCGTGGTGAAGGCTACCGGACGAGCGTGACGTGCTGGGTCTCGACCCGGCCATCGCCCTCGAAGCGGACAACGTAGCTCCCCGCTGGCAACCGTGTGCCGTCAAGCTGAACGGTGTGTTCGCCCGCGGTTACGGTGCCATCAACGGGCCGGGCCACCTCGCGCCCGAGCAGGTCGTAGACCGCGATCCGCACCGTACCGCCTTCGGCGAGCGAGAAACCGAGTGTCGCTGTCGAGGCGAATGGGTTGGGGTAGGCTGCGACCGGTACCGCCGTCGCCCGGCTCTGCGCACCCGGCGCGTCGGCGGCGCTCTCGGCCGGCCACGGTGCGGCGTCGCTCACCGCCCACGGCTCGCCCGCGCTCCGCAGCCCCGGCTGGTCCGGGCTGGTCACGACGACCGTGAAAATCTCCGAGTCCGCGGCCGAGAGCGTACTGAAGCGGCCGATGCTGAGGGTGTAGGTGTAGACCCCCGGCGGCGCAGCGCTCGGCACGTTCTGGGTATAGCTGCCCGAGAAGGAGCCGTTGCCCTGGAGCGTGCCCGAGGCGATGCGGCCCCGCGCCACGGCGTTGCCCGCGCGCTCGGCGACGAAGTAGAGGTCGCCGGAGACGGCGGTGCCCGTGGTGTTGGTAACGGTGTAGCCGAAGGTGACCGCGCTGCCGGCGGCGGCCTCCAGCGGGGGCACAGCGTCTGGCGGGTCGGCGGGTCTGGCCGAGAGCCGGAAGCTGGGCCGGGGGCCGAGGTTCTCGTACCACGCGATCTTCCCGCCGGTGTAGCTGGTATCGCGATAGAAAGAGGCCAGGAGCACGTCGGTGTCGCCGTCGCCGTCGAGGTCAGCGGCGAAGCCCGCCTCCGGCGTGAAGGCCGAGTCCGAGATGATGCGCTCGGTGAAGGCCTCGCTGCCGTCGTTCTCGTACCACATGACCTTGTCCTCCACCTGGCCTTCTACGCTGCTGGCCGAGAGCACGTCGGTGTCGCCGTCGCCGTCGAGGTCGGTAGCGAAGACGAAGGCGGCGAGGTGGGCCGAGTCCGAGATAACGTGCTCGGTGAAGGCTTCGCTGCCATCGTTCTCGTACCACGCGACCTTCCCACCGAAGAAGGGGTTACCCAGCTCAGCGGCCGCGAGCACGTCGATGTCGCCGTCGCCGTCCACGTCCGTGGCGAAGACCGACTGTGCTTCGTTGGCCGAGGTCGAGATGACGCGCTCAGTGAAGGTCTCGTTGCCGTCGTTCTCGTACCACGCGATCTTGTCGTCGAGCCTGGAAGCCGAGAGCACGTCCACGTCGCCATCGCCGTCTACGTCCGTGGCGAAGACGGATAGCGCCCAGTCAGCCGAGGTCGAGATGACGTGTTTGGTGAAGGCCTCGTCCCCATCGTTCTCGTGCCAGGCGATCTCGTCGTCGCTCAGAGAGGCCGAGAGCACGTCGGTGTCGCCGTCGCCGTCCACGTCGGTGGCGAAGATGGCTTCCACGTTGTCGGCCGCATCTGTGACGACGCGCTTGGTGAAGGCTTCGTCGCCGTCGTTCTCGTACCAAAAGACGGTGTGGCTGGTCGAGCGAGTCGCGAGCACATCCACGTCGCCATCGCCGTCCACGTCCGTGGCGAAGACGGCGGTGGTGTTGCCCACCTCGTCGATGACGTGCTCGGTGAACGCCCCGCTGCCGTCGTTCTCGTGCCACGCGACCGTCAACCCAAAGTAGCCGGCCGAGAGCACGTCCACGTCGCCGTCGCCGTCGAGGTCAATGGCAAAGACCGATACGGCACCCGTGACGGCGGGGGAAGTCGAGATGACCTGCTCCGGGCCGAAGGAGGTCTGCGCCTGCGCGGGCACAGCGCTTAGCACGAGCGGCAGAAGGAGGCACAGGGTTGGGAGCCGGCGAGCGGCTATGGAGCGGAAGGAGAGCGAATGCATGGTAGGCTCCGAGGTTTAAGTTGAACATGCAGGTCAGGGGACAGACGATAATGAAATCTACACTGAGAATGCAAAGGCTTGCCTGAGCCTATGTGAACAGGCTCGCTCGCTCCGCTCGGTCCGCCGAATCCCCCTGCCCGGCAGAGCGTTCGCTATCTTGCCTGATTCTCCTCGAAACCCGGTTGCCTGCTCCCATGGAAACGACGCCCTACACGCCGACGCACCCCGTCCGCTTCGTCACCGCCGCCAGCCTCTTCGACGGGCACGACGCCTCGATCAACATCATGCGCCGCATCCTCCAGGCCTCCGGTGCCGAGGTGATCCACCTCGGGCACGACCGCTCGGTCCTCGACGTGGTCAAGACGGCCGTCGAGGAGGACGCCCACGGGATCGCCATCTCGTCCTACCAGGGCGGGCACGTCGAGTACTTCACCTACATGGTGGACCTGCTGCGCGAGCGCGACTGCGCGCACATCAAGGTCTTCGGCGGTGGCGGCGGGGTGATCGTCCCCGAGGAGATCGCCGAGCTCGAGGCCTACGGCGTGGCGAAGATCTTCTCGCCCGAGGACGGGATGCGCCTCGGCCTCCAGGGCATGATCAACCAGATGCTCCGCGCCTGCGACTTCCAGACCGTGAAAGTGCTCGACGGCGAGGAGACCGAGCTGCTGCGCGAGGACGAGGCGAACGCCTCGCCGCGCGCCCTCGCCCGGCTCCTGACGGCCGTCGAGCAGGAGATCGTCGAGGACCTCCCCGAGGGGATCTACCTGGAGGTCGAGGGCGACGGCGCGCCGGCCGAATACCTCGCCGAGGCCCCCGTCGTCGGGATCACCGGCACCGGCGGCGCGGGCAAGTCCACGCTCACCGACGAGCTCGTCCGCCGCTTCCTGGCCGACTTCCCGGACCTCGAGGTCGCGGTGCTCTCCGTGGACCCCACGCGGCGGCGCACCGGCGGGGCGCTCCTCGGCGACCGCATCCGCATGAACGCCGTCTACGGCGAGCACGCCGACCGGGTCTACATGCGCTCCTTCGCCACGCGCCAGGCCCACCGCGCCACCAGCCAGGCCCTCCAGGACTCCATCGACGTCTGCCGCGCCGCCGGCTTCGACCTCGTCGTCGTCGAGACCGCCGGCATCGGGCAGTCCGACACGGAGGTCGCCGAGTTGGTGGACCTCTCGCTCTACGTGATGACCCACGACTTCGGCGCGCCGACGCAGCTCGAGAAGATCGGGATGCTCGACGTGGCCGACCTCGTGGCGCTCAACAAGTTCGAGAAGCGCGGCAGCCGCGACGCGCTGCGCGACATCAAGAAGCAGGTCCAGCGCAACCGCGCGGCCTTCGACCGCAGCCTCGAGGCGATGCCCGTCTTCCCGACGATGGCGAGCCACTTCAACGACCCCGGCGTCTCGCGGCTCTACCTCGCGCTGCTCGACCGGCTCAATGCCGCCTTCGACTTCGGCCGGACCAGCAGCCTCTACGACCCCGAGGCGCTCCCCGAGCCGGACCCGAGCCAGCAGGCCGTCATCCCGCCCAAGCGCCAGCGCTACCTCGCTGAGATCGCCGACGCCTGCCGCGACTACCGGAGCTGGGCCGAGGCGCAGGTCGAGACCGCCCGCAAGTGGGGCGAGGCGGCCGGCGCGCGCGCCCAGGTCGAGGCGTGGCAGCCCGAGGACCGGGAGGTGCTGGAGGCCCGCCTCGACGAGATGGTCGCCTACTGGTGGGGCAAGCTCGACGGCCGCTCGAAGAACATCCTCGAAAACTGGGACGACCTCGCCGAGACGTACCGGCGGGACGAGCTGGTCTACACCGTGCGCGGGCGCGAAATCCGCCAGCCGCTCACGCACGAAACCCTCAGCGGCACGAAGGTCCCGCGCGTCGCCCTGCCGCGCACCGAGGCCCCCGGCGAGCGGCTCCGCTACGCCCTCCTCGAGAACCTCCCCGGCTACTTCCCCTTCACCGCCGGCGTCTTCCCCCTGAAACGCACCGGCGAGGATCCGACTCGGATGTTCGCGGGCGAGGGGACCCCCGAGCGGACCAACAAGCGCTTCCACCTCGTCAGCCTCGGTCTCCCGGCCAAGCGCCTCTCGACGGCCTTCGACTCGGTCACGCTCTACGGCCGCGACCCCGACGAGCGGCCCGACATCTACGGCAAGGTCGGCAACGCGGGCGTCTCGGTCTGCACGCTCGACGACATGAAGAAGCTCTACTCCGGCTTCGACCTGGCCGACCCCCGGACGAGCGTCTCGATGACGATCAACGGCCCCGCCCCGACGATCCTCGCCCTGTTCATGAACACGGCGGTGGACCAGCAGGTCGAGGCGTTCCTCAAGGCTGAGGGCCGCTGGGACGACGCCGACGCCGTGATCGCCGAGAAGCTGGGCGACGAGCGGCCGGTCTACACGCCGTATGAGGAGTCGGGAGTCGAGCCTCGGGGGGCGGGGGTGGGCAGCGCGCCCCACCGGGCGGCCAAGCACAAGGAACAGGGGGGGGGCACCCCGGCCCCCCGCAGGTGAGACACCACCCAAACCAGTGTGGGCCCCGGGG
>JBBSMV010000112.1:0-9209 GCA_038232975.1 Rhodothermales bacterium | reverse complement strand
CTCGATGCGTCGGATGTCCAAGCGGATCGACGAGTAGAACTTGAGCGCGCGCCCACCAGGAGTTGTCTCCGGCGAGCCGAACATCACGCCGATCTTCTCGCGAAGCTGGTTGGTGAAGATCATCGTCGTATTCGCACGACTCAGTGAACCCGCCAGCTTTCGACAGGCCTGTGACATGAGCCGCGCCTGCAAGCCGACAAACGAGTCACCGATCTCGCCTTCGATCTCCGCCTTTGGCACGAGCGCCGCCACCGAGTCGACCGCGACCACATCAAGCGATCCGGAGCGGATGAGCATGTCGACGATCTCGAGGGCCTGCTCGCCGGTGTCGGGCTGGGAGACGAGGAGGTTGTCGGTGTCGACGCCGAGCTTCTCGGCGTAGCCGGCGTCGAAGGCGTGCTCGGCGTCGATGAAGGCGCAGGTGCCGCCGAGCTTCTGGGCCTCGCCGATGATCTGGGTGGCGAGCGTCGTCTTGCCCGACGACTCGGGACCGTAGATCTCGATGACGCGCCCGCGCGGGACGCCGCCGATGCCGAGGGCGTAGTCGAGGGCGAGGCTGCCGGTCGGGATCGCGTCGATGACGACGGGCGGCGCGTCGCCGAGCTTCATCACCGAGCCTTTGCCGAACTGCTTTTCGATTTGCTTGAGCGCGAGGTCGAGCGCCTTCTGGCGCGCCCCGCTCTGGGTCTCCTCTGTTGCCATGATGTGTGTCCCGGTGAGTGGTAGAAGCAGGTGGGCTAGGATACGCGCGCGCGCTGCCAGCCGTGTGTCATACGAGGATAGACACGCGAAGTCCCGCGCCGTAACCTCGCCGCCCGGATTTTTTCGCCGACACCCCGCTGCTGCTTTGCTGCTGCCTTCTTTTCGGTCATACTGAATCCGGTTGATCCGTATAACGCTAGCCGTAGGGACACGGCGTGCCTTGTCCGCGCAGATCGGCCATGGGGCCGGACACGATGCATCGTGTCCCTACGACGGGGGGCAGGCCGAACCTATACGGTCTAGCCGGACTTGGTATCACCGTCCACCGTCTCACCGCCCACCGTCCCGGCGGAGGAGCTGGCGGCGGACGAGGTTGAGCGCGGCCGTCACGCTGAGGCGCTTGTTGAGCAGGCGCTCCTGGGCGAGCCGGAGCCCGACGGCATAGGTGCCGCGCGCGTCGGCGTAGCCGATCCAGACGGTCCCGACGGGCTTCTCCGGCGTCCCGCCGCCCGGCCCGGCGATGCCGGTCGTCGAGACGCCGAGGTCGGCCCCGAGGCGGGCGCGGACGCCGGCGGCGAGCTGCTCAGCCACGGCCTGGCTCACGGCCCCGTCGCGGCGGAGCGCGGCCTCGTCCACCTCGAGGAGGCCCACCTTCGCTCGGTTGCCGTAGACGACGACCCCGCCGTTGTAGTAGGCCGATGCGCCGGGGACGTTGGTGATGCGGTCGCCGAGGAGGCCGCCGGTGCAGCTCTCGGCGGTGGCGAGCGTCAGATTTCGTTCGGTCAGCATCCGCCCGACGGCGGCCTCGAGGAGGTCGTCGCCCTCGCCGAAGACGAGGTCCCCGGCGCGCGCGCGGACGAGCGCCTCGAAGTCAGCGAGCCGCGCCTCGGCCTCGGCGTGGGTCGCGCCCGAGGCGGTGATGCGGAGGCGGACGACGCCGTAGCGCGGCAGGAACGCGAGCCGCAGGTCGGGACCGAGCCGGTCGGCGAAGTCGCCCAGCGAATCGGCGAGGTCGGACTCGCCGCGGCCGACGGTGAGGAGCGTCTTCTGCACGACGGTGCCCTCGCCGCTGCGCGCGATGAGGCGCGGGAGCACGGCCTCCTGCATCAGCGTCCGCATCTCGTTCGGCACGCCGGGGAGCACGGCGAGCGCGCACCGCGTCTCGGCGTCCTCGAACCAGAGGCCCGGCGCGGTGCCGACGGGGTTCTCCAGCGCCTCGAAGCCCTCGGGCACCTCGGCCTGCACACGGTTGCGCTCGGCCATCGGCCGCCCCCGCGCCTCGAACTTCCGGCGGAGGTCGTCGAAGAGGTCTGCGCGGAAGACGAGGGGCCGGCCCAGCTCGTCGGCGACGGCCTTTTTGGTGACGTCGTCGTGGGTCGGGCCGAGGCCACCGGTGAGGATGACGGCGTCGGAGGCGGCGAGGGCGCGGCGGAGGGCCTCGCGGATGTCGGCAGCCTCGTCCGAGACGGTCTCGGCGTGGCGGACGGTGATGCCGCGCGCGGCGAGCTGCTCGCCGATCCAGGCGGCGTTGGTGTTGACGGTCTGCCCGATGAGCAGCTCGTCGCCGACGGTGAGGAGCGAGGCGGTCATGCGATGGGGGATTTTAGAGTGGGGATTTTGGATGTGGCGGCGGACCCCGGAGGGGAGGTTCCAATCCCAAATCCCCAATCAGAAATCTAAAATCGGCCGCTCCACGCCTGCGGGTCGGCGCGCCAGGCGCGGAGCGTATCGAGAGCGGCGGCGTCGAGCGCACCGGCGCGCTCGGCGACGCGGAGGAGCGTCTCGAAGTCGGTCAGCGTGGCGTGGGCGAGGCCGGCGGCGCGGAAGCGCCCGGCAGCGGCGTCGAGTCCGTAGGAGAAGACGGCGAGCACCGCCGTCGGCACGGCCCCGGCCGCGCGCAGCGCCTCGGCCGCCGCCGCCGCCGAGCCGCCCGTCGAGATCAGGTCCTCGATGAGGACCACGCGCTGCCCCGCCTCGATGCGGCCCTCGATCCGGTTCTCGCGGCCGTGGCCCTTCGCGCTCGCCCGGACGTAGGCCAGCGGCAGCGCCAGCCGGTCTGCCACGAGCGCAGCCTGCGGGATGCCCGCCGTCGCCACGCCGGCCACGGCGTCCGGGGCCGCCTCGCCCCGGCCGATCAACTCCTCGAACCCGGCCGTGATGCGGGCGCGGACGGCCGGGTAGGCCAGCGTGATCCGGTTGTCACAGTAGACCGGCGCGCGCAGCCCCGAGGCCCAGGAGAACGGGTCCTCCGGTCGCAGCACGAGCGCCCCGATCTCCAGCAGGTCGGCCGCGACCTGCTCGCGGAGCGCGAGGAGCGGGGCGACGAAGGGCATTGTTGGGGAGGTAGAGCGGCGTTGAGCAACGCCAGGCGGCGAAAGATGGCCGCACAGCCCCAACCGGAACCGACGGCCGGAGCGGTGCCTTAGCGCAGCAGCGTGAGGGTCTGCGTCGCGGTCCCGCCCGGCCCCGTCATCCGCACGAGGTACACGCCTGCCGGCAGCCCCTCGGGCCGGAACGCCAGCCTCCGCACCGCACCGGCCGCTAGCGCCTCGTCCAGGAGCACGGCTACTTCGCGCCCAAGCACGTCGTAGACCGCCACGCGCACCGCGCCGCCGCCGGGGGTCTCGGCTTCCAGCGTCGTCGCGGCTGCGAACGGGTTCGGCCCGGCCACCTTCAGCGTCGGCGCGCGGCCCGGCGCGGCCGCCGGCTCGGTGCCCACAGTGCCGCGCACGAACCGGTAGACCGACCCGAGGTAGTCGAGCACGTACAGCTCGCCCTCGGCGTCGGTGCCGAACGAGACGATGGCGAGGTCGGTGTCGAATAGCTCGGTGTTCGTAGCCTCACCCGTCCCCGCGTCCACCTCCAGCGCCCAGATGCGGCCGCTGCAAAAGTCGCCGTAGACGTACCGGCCGACGAGCTCGGGGAGCGCCGATCCCCGGTAGACGTAGCCCCCCGTGACGGAGCAGTTGCCGGTGCCCGACGAGCTGTACTCCCACACCGGCAGCGTCAGCCCCTCCGTGGCACAGTTCGCCGGCGGGTCGTAGCAGTGGAAGCCCTCCATGACGTTCCACCCGCAGTTGCTGCCGAGCGCGACGCGGCTGACCTCCTCCCACGTGTTCTGCCCGACGTCGCCGACCCAGAGGTCGCCGGTCTCGGGGTCGTGCGACATCCGCCACGGGCTGCGGAAGCCCCAGGCATAGATCTCACCTCGCTCCGGCCCGCCGGCAGCGGCGAAGGGGTTGTCCTCGGGGATGCCGTAGCTGAGGCCGTCATCGGGGTCGTCCACGTCGAGGCGGAGGACCGAGCCGAGCAGCGTCGTCGGGTCCTGCCCGTTGACGGCCCACTCGGCCCCGAGGCCGCCGTCGCCGAGGGCGATGTAGAGGTAGCCGTCGGGGCCGAACGAGAGGCTCCCGCCGTTGTGGTTGTAGTGCGGCTGCCCAACCTCGAGCACGATCCGCTCGCTCGCGGCGTCGGCTGTGAGCGCGTCGCCGGCCGAGCGCGTGAAGCGCGCGATCACGCTGCGGCGGGGGTCCGGGGCGAGATAGTGGACGAAGACCTCGCCGTTCTCGGCGTAGTTGGGATGGAAGGCAAAACTCAGAATCCCACCCTCCAGGCTGGCTTCGCCCACGCGGTCGGTGATGTCTAGGAAGACCCCGGCGTAGGCTCCGCCCTCGAACACCTGGAGGGACCCCTGCTGCTCGGCCACGTAGAGCCGCCCCTCGGGGTCGTGCTGGAGGTCGGTCACCCTGCCGAGGGCGGCGTCAGTGAGCGCGCGCTCCAGGGCGACCTGCGCCTGCGCCTGAGGTGCGAGGAGCAGGGCAAAGCTGAGAAACGTAGAGAGAATACGAAGCATTTGGGAGGGGGAGGTGCGTTGGGGAGAAGAGATCGGAAGGTGGGGATTCTACGGCGCTCGCTACGCTTACCGCATGAGGCTTACCGCATGAGGACGACGCTGCGCGTGCGCGTCGCCCCCGCCGCCGTGAGGCGGACGACGTAGAGTCCCGCCGGCAGCCCGCCGGCCTCGAACGCCACCGACCCCTCGCCCGCCGGAGCCGGCCCGTCGAGGAGCACGGCCACCTCGCGCCCGAGCACGTCGTAAACCGCAACTCGGACCGGACCGGCGGCCTCGAACGTCAGCCGCGTCGCCGTCGTGAAAGGGTTCGGCCCGTCGAGGTCCAGGCGCACATCGTCGCGGGACGGGCCGTTGCCCGTCGAGGTGTCGGTCTCCGAGAAGAAGCGGTAGACGCGGCCGTCGGTCCGGACGAAGTAGAGCTCTCCGCTCGCGTCCTGGCCGAACGAGGTCAGGCCCCTGAACGTCCCGATGTCGAGGAGCTCGTTCTCCGGCTCGTCCCCCTCGTCGCCGAGCGCCCAGAGGCGGCCGCTGCAGAAGTCGCCGTAGACGTAGCGGCCCTCCAGCTCCGGCACCGCGCTGCCGCGGTAGACGTAGCCGCCGGTGATCGAGCAGTTGTTGTCGAACGGGTTGCCGTTGCCGTCTTCGTGCTCGTACTCCCACACTGGGAAGAGAAGACCATCCGGGCTGCACGGCGCGTCGAAGCAGTGGTTGCCCTCGTAGGTGTTCCAGCCGTAGTTGCCGCCGTCCTCCATGCGGTCGATCTCCTCCCACAGGTTCTGGCCCACGTCGGCGATCCAGCCGTCGCCGGTGTCGCGGTCGAAGGAGAAGCGCCAGGGGTTGCGGAGACCCGAGGCGTAGATTTCGTCGCAGGCTCCGCCGGGTCCGTCGGCCAGGGCGTTCGGGGGGACGGTGTAGTTGGCACCGGGGCCGCCGCAGTCCGGGGCCGTGCCGCCGCCATGCACGTCGAGGCGAAGGATCGCGCCGAGGAGCGTGGTCAGGTCCTGCCCGTTCTCCTCGGGGTCGCCGCCGCCGCCGCCGTCGCCGAACGAAGCGTAGAGGTAGCCGTCGGGACCGAAGGCGAGGCCGCCGCCGTTGTGGTTGCCAGCGAACTGGGCGAGCTCGAGCAGGAGCACCTCGGTGTCGGGGTCGGCCACGTCCGGGTTAGCGGTGGAGCGGGAGAACCGGGAGACGCGCGAGCGCAGCGGGTCAGGCGCGGTGTAGCTGACGTAGAGGTAGCCATTGGCGGCGTAGTCCGGGTCGAAGGCCAGCCCGAGGAGGCCCATCTCACCGCCCGCGTCAACCCGCCCCCGGATGTCGAGAAACACGGTCGAGCTTGCTACCTCCGGATCAATGGTGAACGCCCGCACGGTCCCGGCCTGCTCAACGACGTAGAGCCGGTCCTCGTTGACGGGGTCGTGCTCGATCCCGATGGGGCTGGCGAACGAGAGGTTGGGGAAGGCGACCTCGGCGCTGAGCTGGGCGCGCGTGGGCGCAGCCAGCGCGAGGCAGGCGAAAGCGAGAAGCAGGATTCGCATACGGCTAAAGAAGAAAAGTGGGGGAGTCCGGATGGGCGTGGAGCACATCGGCACCTTCCCAGCCGGGGAGCGGGTGCGTTTCGGGCGTAAGTATAGCGCATTCGAGCACCGCGCGCAGGCCCAAACCCGGTCCCCTCCCTGCCAGACCCGCCGGGGTGACGACCTTCCGTAGCTTTTCACCCGATCCCTCCGGCTACGCGCGATGCGCCCTCTCTTTCTCTGCCTCTTCTGCGCGGGCGCGTTGGCCGCGTGCGCCGGGCAGCCCCCCGAGCCGACCCTCGCGCCGGCCGCCGAGCGCACGGCGGCGTGGCAGGCGTGGCGCTCGGCGCGCGACTCGCTCTTTCGCGCCCCCGGCTCGCCGCTCCTGGCCGAGCAGCAGGCCGCCTTCGAGGGCCTCTCGTTCTTCCCGTACGACTCGGCGTTCGCTTTCGCCGTCACCCTCACCCCGGCGCTGGAGCGCGACACGCTCCGCCTCGCCACCTCCACCGGCGAGCCGCGCGAGGTCGTCCGCTTCGGCACCTTCTCGTTCGCCGCCGACGGGCGACGCCTCCGCCTCGCCGTCTTCCAACCGACCGAGGCCGCCCCCGGCACGGGGCAGGCGCTCCGCCTCTTCCTCCCGTTCGCCGACGCGACGAGCGGGCGCGCCACCTACGCCGGCGGGCGCTACCTCGACCTCGACCCGACGCCGGACGGGCGCTACGTGCTCGACTTCAACTACGCCTACAATCCGTACTGCGTCTACAACCCGCGCTACAGCTGTCCCCTCCCGCCGGCCGAGAACCGGCTGGCGGTCCCGGTCCGGGCCGGCGAGCAGACGTTCGCGCACCCCTAGCGTGCGTTGCGCTGTCAGCCGTCGCCGTGTCCGCAGTGCCGGCCTTCGTGGCGGTGGTCGCGGTGCCGGACGAGGTCTCGGTAGGCGCGGCGCTGGCGGTGGTCCAGCTCGCGCTCGATGCGGCGGTCGGTGTCGCGCCACCAGGCGCGCGTGGCGCGGTCGTCGTAGCGGCGGGGGAAGGGGCTCGCCGGAACCCGGCTGTACCGGAGATACTCGGTGGCGCGCTCGGTGAGGAGGCGCTCGATGCGGTCCTCCTGCCGCCAGTCGAGGCGGAGCGTGCGGTCGAGGTCGCGGACGTAGCGGCGGGCGTCGTGCGCCGCGCGGGCGTCGGGTCGGCTCGGCGCGCGGTGGGCGGCGTGGCGCGCGGTGGGTACCCGGCGGTCGTAGCGGACGGTGCTCGCCGTGGGCAGGCACCCGGCGGCGAGCAGGCCAAAGGCGAGGAACGGCAGAAGCGCGGAACGAACGGTCGGTACAGGCATGGCGAGCGGGACGCTGAGGAACGGGTGGTCTCATGGAGCCTCCACCTCCCCAAGCCGCCGCCGCCGCGCCCGAAGTCACAGGGTGCCTCTAGAGTGCTTTGCACTCAGGCATGGGGGTGCGGGAGGATGGGGGTTGGGGAGGAGGCCCTGGTAGCGAGACCACGACCTTCCCCCACACGCCCGTACACCCCTACTCCTCAACATACGCTAGAGCAGCGTCTCCCGCTCTTGGGCCGGCTCGCCGTTGCCGAACCCGACGTCGAGCGACGGGTGGAAGGCAGCCCCGAGCGCGGCGGCGCGGTTGCCAAGCTCGGCGGCCACCACCCGGACCCGGCCGCGCGGGACGGTCCACGCCCGGTCACCGACGCGCTCGTTGAGGCCGGGCAGCAGGAGGTCGGCGCTCTTCATCACGCCGCCGCCGAGCACCACGAGGTCCGGCCCGAAGGCGTGGATCACGTTGACGATGCCGAGCGCGAGGTCATCGAGGTAGGCGTCGAGCGTGGCCCGGTACGGGGTGCCCTCGTCCCGGACGGCGTCGAAGAACCGAGGGAGGATGTCGGTGCCGCCAATGAGGTCCGGGTGGGCCTCGCGCAGGTGGGCCTTGAAGGCCGTCGCCGAGCAGAAGAGCTCGAGGCAGCCCCGGCTGCCGCACGGGCAGCGCGGCCCGTGCCGGTCGATGCTGAGATGCCCGCCGAGAATCCCGCCGAGCGGGTCGGCCCCGACGTAGGGCGCGCCGTGGGCCACGAGCGCGCCGCCGACGCCGGTGCCGAGCGTCAGGCACGCCATCACCTCGGTCCCCCGCCCCGCGCCGAAGCGCCACTCGCCCCAGGCATAGGCCCGCGCGTCGTTCTCGACGGCGAAGGGGACCCCGAGCGCCTGCCCGAAGGCGCTGCCCAGATCGGCCCCGGCCAGGAGCGACCCCTCGCCGATGTCCTCGACGACGCGCCCGGCCTCCGGGTCCACGAGGCCCTTGATGGCGAGGCCGCCTGCCTCCAGGTCGTAGCCCCCGCTCAACCGCAGGGCGTAGACGATGAGGTTCTCGAGCAGGTCGCCCCGCCGGTGCGTGCGCAGCGGCGTCTGCTCGAAGACGACGCTCTCGCCGGCCTCGGTGAAGACGCCGGCCTTGAGGTTGGTCCCGCCGAAGTCCATGCCGAAGCGCATCGCGTCTACCTGTGGGAAGGCGGAAAGAAGTGGCGGAGCGCGGCGATCAGGTGGGCACGCCAGGCCCCCCAGCCCGACCCCTCGGGGTACTCGGCATAGGCCACGTCGTAGCCCCGCGTGCCGAGGGCCGCCCGGAGGCGGCGGTTCGCCGCGAGCACATCCTGCTCGCCGTCCTCGCCGCCGGGGAGCAGACCGGAGCCGGCGGTCTGCTCGTAGGTGCCAACGTCAAGATAAAGCCGAGCCGGGGAAATCGGGTCCAATCCCACGAGCCGGTCCAGCCAGCCGCTCTGAAAGCCTCCGGACTGACTGTAGCCCCGCCCGATCACGTCCGGCCGGCGCAGCGCCACCTCCACCGCCGCCGGCCCCCTGCCCGCCGCGCCGACGATGAGGCGCGCGGCCGGGTCCTGCTGCGCCCGGTAGCGCGCCTCGACGGCGGGCACGAGGTCGTCCGCCAGGAAGCGCGCCAGGTCGTCCCCACTGCCCTCGGTCCCTGCCGGCGCGTCCAGGAAGACGGCGAGCAGCGGCTCGATCTCGCCGCGCTCAGTCAGCCAGTCGAGCACCGCCGGGCCGTGGGCGAAGGTGACGGAGTCGCGGCCGTTCAGGAAGCAGGCCGTCGGGGGGCGCGCTGCGCCCCGCGCGGTGGCGGG
>JBBSMV010000111.1:0-9297 GCA_038232975.1 Rhodothermales bacterium | reverse complement strand
CGGCTCTACCGGCCCGTAGCGGCCCTGCTCATCGGACGGCTCGAGGCTGCCGACGCCCCGCTGCGCCTCCTCGACACGACCAAGCTCGGCTTCCGGCACCGCCTCTTGACGGTCTCGCTGGCCTACCGCCGCCGGGCACTGACGTCCGGGTCAGGAGCGTCGGTGGGTAGGTGATCGCGGAGCGGCACGACATCGTGCCCTTCCGCTGCGAGCGCGCGTGCGACGGAACGCGGCACGCAGTGGTCCACGAACAGCCGCAGGCTCATCAGGCTGCCACCTCGAAATCGGCCAGCGCGCGGGCATAGGCGAGGCAGGCGCGGACGTGCTCCGGCTGCACGTCGGGGAGCTCGGCGCGGATGGCCTCCGCGTCATGGCCGGCGGCGAGGTAGCCGAGGACCAGGCTGACGGGAATGCGCGTCCCCTTGAGGCGGGGTTTGCCGCGCAGCACGTCCGGGGTGCTCACGATGTGGAGGTTCCAGTCGTCCATAGGAGATGCGGCAGGGGGAGGATAGGCTAGGTACGCACAACGGCACCGTGAGTGCCGGAGCCGCCAGCATCCACGTCCAGCACCTCCGCAAGCGCTTCGAGCGGGGTGTCAAGCAGGGTGACGGGTGGGGCAGGGAGGCTCCGGCCAAAAGACCGTCGCCGCCTGGCGCGAGGGGGCGAGGTAGGGGGGGCAGAGGCAGCGTATCGCTAAGGTGAACAAAACCTGAGCATAAAGTGAGCCTGCATATGTCCTCCTCCAGGTGCTACCGTGGCAAGACCTCGTTCCGACCCGCCACTTCCTTGTTGTAACGAGTATGCCCTTCGCGCCTCCTCCCTCAACCTGACCGGCTCACCATCATGACTACCTCTACCTCTCTGCTCACCCGGCTGCCGCTGCTCGGCGCGCTGCTGCTCGGCCTCGCCGCAGGCTCCGCACACGCCGCCACCATCGTCGTAACCACCAACCAGGACGAGCTGAACAACGACGGCGACTGCTCGCTCCGCGAGGCCGTCCGAGCCGCCAACACGAACACGGCCGTCTCCGGCTGCGCGGCCGGTGACCCCGGCCTCGACCGGATCGTTGGCCCTCCGGGAAGCGCTATGGTCACGCTCACCCTCACGATGGGCGAGATCGTCATCACCGAGGCGGTGACCATCGGCCGCGCCTCCGGCACGATGGCCGTCATCAACGCAGCCGGCAACAGCCGGGTCTTCCGCGTCACGAGCGGGGCCAGCCCTGTCACCATTCAGACGCTCCGGCTGACGAACGGGAACGCTCCCCGCGGTGGCGCGGTGCTCGTCGGGTCCGGCGCGAACGTCACCATCAACAACATGGTGTTCGCCAGCAATACGGCCACTGGCCCCGCTGCCACCGACGGCGGCGGCGCGCTCTACAACGACGGCGGCACGCTCGCGGTCACTAACTCGACCTTCACCGGCAACAACGCAACCGGCACGTCCGGCTCCGGCGGGGCCATCCTCAACAACGCGGGCACGCTCGCCGTCTCGACCTCGACGCTCTCGGGCAACAGCGCGCAGCGGGCCGGCGGCGGGATCGAAGACGCTGGCGGCACCGCGACGCTGACGAACGTCACGCTCGACGGCAACAGCGCCGGCATGAACCCCGGCAACGGCGGAGGTCTCCACACCGGCGGCGGCGACGTGACCGTCACCAACGGCCTCGTGCAGAACAACACCGCCGTCGAAGGCGGCGGCCTCTGGTCCTCCGGCTCGCTCACCGTCAACGGCACGCGGGTCATCAACAACACCGGCACCGGCGACGACGCGGCGCAGGGCGGCGGCGGTCTCTACAACGAGGGCGGCACGATGACCGTCCGGGACGCCAACATCAGCGGCAACAGCGCGACCGGCACGTCCGGCTCGGGCGGCGGCATCCTCAACAACAGCGGTGGTACGCTCACGCTCGGCAACACGCTCGTCGCGGACAACAGCGCCAACCGCGCCGGCGGCGGGATCGAGGACGCCGGCAGCACCACGGCCGTGAACAACTCGGTGCTCGACGGCAACGACGCCGGGATGAACCCCGGCAACGGCGGAGGTCTCCACACCGGCGGCGGCACCGTCAGCGTGCTGAACGGCATCGTGCGCAACAACACGGCCGTCGAAGGCGGCGGCCTGTGGTCCTCCGGCTCGCTCACCGTCAACGGCACCTCGCTCAGCAGCAACACCGGCACCGGCGACGACGCGGCGCAGGGCGGCGGCGGTCTCTACAACGAGGGCGGCATCATGTCCGTCTCCGGGGCCACCATCAACGGCAACAGCGCGACCGGCACGTCCGGCTCGGGCGGTGGGATTCTCAACAACCGCGGCGGCACACTCGTCGTCTCGAACTCGGTGCTGACTGACAACAGCGCCAACCGTGCGGGCGGTGGCATCGAGAACGCCGGTAGCACCACGGGTCTCAACGATGTCACGCTCGACGGCAACAGCGCCGGCATGAACCCCGGCAACGGCGGAGGTCTCCACACCGGCGGCGGCACCGTCGTCGTGCTCGGTGGCATCGCCCGGAACAACACCGCCGTCGAAGGCGGCGGCCTGTGGAGCTCGGGCAGCCTCTCCGTCAGTGGGATGACGGTCAATAACAACGTCGCCTCGGGTGCCGACGCGGACCAGGGCGGTGGCGGCCTCTACAACGAGGGCGGCACGATGGACGTGTCGAACGCCACGATCGACAAGAACCGCGCGACCGGCGCGTCCGGCTCGGGCGGCGGCATCCTCAACAACAGCGGCGGCACGCTCACTGTCTCCGGCTCGACGCTCTCGGGCAACGCGGCCAACCGCGCCGGCGGCGGGATCGAGGACGCGGCGAGCACCACGACGCTCACCGACGTTACGCTCCTGAGCAACGACGCCGGGACGAACCCCGGCAATGGTGGCGGTCTCCACACCGGCGGCGGGGACGTCACGGTGGACGGCGGCGAGGTCCGCGACAACAGGGCGGTCGAAGGTGGCGGCCTGTGGTCCTCCGGCTCCCTCTCGGTGGACGGCACCTCGGTCCGGTCCAACATCGCCTCGGGCGACGCGGCCGACCAGGGCGGCGGGGGTCTCTACAACGAGGGCGGCACGATGACCGTGATGAACGCCACCGTCTCGAAGAACCGCGCCCGCGGCACGTCCGGCTCGGGCGGCGGCATCCTCAACAACAGCGGCGGCACGCTCGCCGTCTCGAACACCCTCATCACCGGCAACAGCGCGCGGCGCGCCGGCGGCGGGATCGAGGACAACGCCAGCACCACGGTCCTCGTGCTCACGACACTCAACGGCAACGACGCGGGCGCGAACCCTGGCAACGGCGGCGGCCTCCACCTGACCGGAGCCGGCACCGTGCGCGTCCAGATGAGCACCGCCAAGAACAACACGGCGGGTAACGAGGGGGGCGGCCTGTGGAACTCGGCCGTCGGCACCTTCACGGTGGTTCGCTCGACCGTCTCGGGCAACGACGCCCCCACCGGCGGCGGCCTCTACAACGACGGCGGCACGCTGAACGTCACCTACAGCACGCTCTCGGGCAACGTCGCCACCAACGGCGGCGGCCTCAACGTCGGCGCGGGCACGGTGACGCTCCGCAACACCACGGTCGCCCAGAACACGGCGGCCTCCGAGGGCGGCGGCTTCCGCAACGCCAGTGGCGGCACCCTCCGGGTGGGCAACTCGGTTGCCGGGGACAACACCGCCCCGACCGGCCCCGACTGCCTCGGCAGCGTCGTCAACCTCGGCTCGAACGTCCTCGAGCAGCGCACCGGGTGCAGCATCGCCATGGGCGGCGCGAGTGGCAGCCGCCTCGGCGACCCGATGCTCGGCCCCCTCGCCGACAACGGCGGCCCGACGCTCACGCACGCGCCGCGCCCCGGCAGCCCGGCCATCAACATCGGCGGCACCTGCGGCCCGACCGACCAGCGCGGCTTCGACGCGCCCGCAGGGGCCTGCGACGCCGGCTCCGTCGAGTTCGGTGCTACGCCGCGCGTCGTCGCGCAGGACGAGGCGACGGAGAGCGAGGACGGCAGCGCGAGCGACGCGGCGGACGCGGCGGACGAAGCCGCTGAAGGAGAAGCGGCCGAGGCGGCCTCGACGACCACGCCCGAGGCGTTCGCGCTGACGGCGGCCTACCCGAACCCGTTCTCGACGAGCCTCGCGCTCGGCTTCGAGACCCCCGAGACGGCCTCGGTGCGGCTCGTGGTCTACGACGTGCTCGGCCGCTCGGTCGCCACGCTCGTCGACGGCGAGCTCGAGGCCGGCCGGCACACGGCGCGCCTCGACGCGGCCGACCTGCCGAGCGGGACGTACCTCGTCCGGCTCACGGCGGGATCGTTCGTCGAGACGCAACGCGTGACGCTCGTGCGCTAAGGCGCACGGTCATCACTGAGGGATGACAGCGCCCCCGGTCCGCTTCGGCAGGCCGGGGGCGTGTTGCATCGTCGGCACCCGGCGCTCTATCGCCGGCCGACCACAGAGCCGACGAGCGTTGTCCAGGCGTCGAACACGAGCACGCCGGCCCGGCCCGCGGTGCCCCGGAACCACGCGACCTGCCAGCCGGCGGCCAGCCCGCCCTCGACGTCCGAGTGGAGCGAGTCGCCGACGTAGAGGATGTCCTCCGGCGCGACGCCCGCCGCCTCGGCCGCGTGCGCGAAGATCGCCGGGTGCGGCTTCATCGCGCCGACCTCTTCGCTGACGACGACAGCGGCGGCGCGGTCGCGGAGCGCGGGGAAGCGGTCGAGCTTGGCGCGCTGCACCTCGGCGAACCCGTTCGTCAGGAGGCCGACCGGAAGGTGCGCGGCGACGGCGTGGAAGGCCTCCTCAGCCCCTGGCATCCAGCGCCAGTGCGCGGCGTAGCGGCCGAGATAGGCCGCGCCGAGGTCGGCCGGGTCGAGGTCGAGCGCGAGCGCGTCGCAGAGCCTCTCGAAGCGAAGCCGCTGCACGTCCTCGCGCCCGATCTCGCCGGCGGCGTACTGCGTCCAGAGTGGGGCGTTGTGCGCGTGGTAGACCTCCTGCACCGTCTCCGGCGCGTGCCCGGCGAAGGGCGATGCGAATGCCGCGCAGCAGTCGGCGAGGGCAGCCCGCTCGGCAGCGCGGTGGTCGAGCAGCGTGTCGTCGAGGTCGAAGTAGACGAAGCGGACAGCGGCGGGATCGAGCACAAATGTATTGAAATGGTCAATAGTCAATGGTCAATTGAACACTGACCATTCTAATCAATGACCATCCTAATCAATCCTCATCTCCAGCATCGCGTACTCCTTGTCGCGCACGGCCCCGAGCTTCTCGAGCGAGTTGACGAGCGGCGTGTTGGTGTCGAGCACCCAGCTCAGCTCGCAGGCGTCGTAGCCGACGCTGAGGCCGTGCCGGATCGTGGCATCAATCACCACGGCGTCGAAGCCGCGCCCGCGGTAGGCCGGGAGGACGCCCATCAGCGGCATCCGCAGCTCGTAGACCGCGCCGAGCTTGGCGTAGGTCAGCAGCTTCGCCAGCCCGAGCGGGAAGAGCCGCCCGCTCGGGACGTGCTTGAGCGCCTGGTTCAGGTTCGGGATCGAGACCGAGAAGGCCACCGGCGCGCGGGACCCATCGGGTCCTTCGAGCTCGAGGAAGTAGAAGAGGTCCGGCTCGATGACCTGCTTGAGGTCTTTGGCGAGGTGGTGGGCCTCGCGCGCGGTGTAGGGGACGTGGCCCCAGTTCTCGGCCCACGCCGCGTTGTAAATCCCCATCGCCGCGTCAATGTCCTCCCAGAACCGCGCCGGGTCGAGGGTGCGGAGCCGGAGACCAGGGTTGCGGCGCATCACGACCTCGGCACCGCGCCGGAGCTTGTCCTTGTTGACGTAGGCCTCGTGGACGTAGTAGGCCCACATGGTCATCGCCCGGGTGAAGCCGTAGCGCTCCAGGAAGTCCACGTAGTACGGCGGGTTGTAGGGCATCAGGATCACCGGCTCGCGGTCGAAGCCCTCGACGAGGAGGCCGGCGGTGTCGTTCATCGTCGGGTTGACCGGCCCGCGCATGCCAGTCATCCCGCGCGCCCGCAGCCAGGCCGCCGCCGCGTCGAGCAGCGCCTCGGTCACGGCGTAGTCCTCGACGCACTCGAAGAAGCCGAAGAAGCCGTTGCCGTCGGCATACTTCTCGAGGTGCATCCCGTTGAGGATCGCCGCGACCCGGCCGACGACCTCGCCGGCAGCGTCTCCGGCCCTCGTGTCCTCGGCCAGGAAGAGGGCGATCTCGCCGTGCTCGAAGAACGGGTTCTTCTTCGGGTCGAGCACCTTCGCCTGCTCCAGGCGCAGCGGGGCGATCCAGAACGGATGCCCGGCGTAGAGCCGGTACGGGAAGTCAATGAACTGCTCCTTGTCCTTGCCCGAGGTGACCGGGCGAACCGTGAGGTGCGTGGACGACTTGGCGAGGTCGTTCATGGCGGCAGACCTGAAGAGGCGAAAGCGCTATGAAACGGTGTAGGGGCGACCGGCCGGTCGCCCCTACGGAAATGAAGAGCGGCGACGGCACCCTCAGCCGTGGCGGCCGTTGGCAGCGACCAGGGTGTTCGGACCGGGTCGGCCATTCCGGCCGATGACGCCGTGGCGGAGACCGACGCGCTGGAAGGCGTCGAGGATGAAGTCCAGCTCCTCGTCGGTGTGGGTCGCCATGTAGCTCGTCCGCATCAGCGACTGCCCCTTCGGGACGGCCGGCGGGACGACGGCGTTGACGAAGACGCCCTCCTCCAGGAGGTCCTTCCAGAACTGGAAGCACGTCATCATGTCGCCGACGACGACCGGGATGATCGGCGTCTGGCTCGCCCACACGTCGAAGCCGAGGCGGCGGAAGCCCTCGCGCATGTAGGATGAAATCTCTTCGAGCCGGGCGAGGCGCTCCGGCTCCTCCTCCAGAATGTCGAGGCAGGCCAGGACCGTCGCCACGTTGGCGGCCGGCATCGAGGCGCTGAAGATGTGGGTGCTCGCCGCGTGGCGGATGTACTCGGTGACGCGGTGGGAGCCGACGACGAAGCCGCCGAGCGAGGCGAAGCTCTTCGAGAAGGTCCCCGTGATCAGGTCTACCTCGCCGCGCAGCCCGAACGTGTCGGCCGAGCCGCGCCCGCCCTCGCCGATGACCCCGATGGCGTGGGCGTCGTCGAGCATGAGAGCCGCGTCGAACTCGCGCGCCAGCGCGAGCAGGTCGGGGACCTTCGCGAGCGTGCCGTTCATCGAGAAGACGCCGTCGGAGACGATGAGCTTGCCGGCCTCCCCTCGCTCGGCGGCGTACCTCTCGAGGAGGAGCCGGAGGTGGCGGACGTTGTCGTGGCGGTAGCGGACGGTCTCGGCGAGGCTCGTCTGGGTGCCGGCGACGATGCAGGCGTGGTTGTCCTTGTCGCTGAAGATCAGGTCGCCCTTGCCGGCGAGGCTCTGGATGACGCCCTGGTTCGTCATGTAGCCCGTCGAGAAGAGCACGCAGTTCTCCTTGCCCATGAACTCGGCAAGCCGGTGCTCGAGCTCGAGGTGGAGGTCGAGCGTGCCGTTGAGGAAGCGGCTGCCGGTGCAGCCCGTGCCGTACTGCGCGATGGCGCGCTGCGCGGCCGCGACCACGCGCGGGTGGTTGGTCAGGCCGAGGTAGTTGTTCGACCCGGCCATGATGACCTTGCGCCCGCGGACGACGGCGCGCGTGCCCTCGGCGACCTCGATGGGGCGGAAGTAGGGGTAGAGCTCTGCCTCTTTGACGAGGGCGTAGTCGTTATCCGGGTCGAAGAAGCGGCGCGTCTTGGCGAAGATGGGGCGTCCGGCCCCCGAGGCAGGGGAGGGGGCCTCCGGAGCCTGCCGGGTCCGCTTGGTCAGATCGGGTAACGTCATGGGCGCGCTCGTTTTCGCTGGTCGTCCGGCCGCACAATCTGCCCAAGCTACGGCGAGGTGAGAGGGGGGCGCGGCAAGATACCGTGAAACGCTGTTACGTGGCAGAACCGGCCCGAGAAGGGTCTTTCGGGGGAGTGTAGCCACATGCCGCTGCTACCGAATCGCGGCTTCGATGCGCTCCGCCGCGCGCGAGTTCCCCACGGCACCGCCGGGCGGCCGGCAGCGCGCCTCGCGCAGAAAACCCTCGATCCGCCGCGCCGAGAGCCGGCCGAAGACGACCTCGCCGCGCCCGGTCCGCGCGAGCGCGAGGGCATTGAGCGTCTGCTCGAAGAAGCCCCGGTTCGGGAGCGCGAGGACCGGCTTGCCGAGCCACAGCGCCTCGGAGAGCAGCGTAAACCCAGCCGTGCAGACCACCGCGCGGCACGCCGCGAGGTCGCGCACGAACCCACGGCGCGAGGCGGGCCGGAAGGCGAGATTAGCATACTCCTGCGGTGGGCGCGGCAGGTTGTAGACCACGAAGTCGGCCTCCGCCGCCCCGAGCGCCCGGAGCAGCCGCCCGGTCCCTGCCGGGTGGTTGACGTAGACGAGGACGTGCCCGGCGTCCGACGGCACGGCCTCGCGCACGTCGGCCCGGAGGATCGGCGGAAGCAGCTCGGCCCGGCTCCCCGCTCGGAGCGGGAAGGGGGAGAACGTCGGGACGAGGAGGCGGGCGAAGAGCGCGCGCGGAACCATCACGCTGACGCCGAGGTGGGTCAGCGCCGCCGAGGCGCGATGCCGGAGCGGGACGGGCACCCGCGCCTCGGTCAGGAGGTGCTGCCGGTCGAGCGCGACGGCCGGGACCCCGAGCCGGCGCGCGGCGCGCGGGGCAAGCGGCTCGAAGTCGGACACGACGAGGGCCGGGTTCAGCTCGCGCACGCGCCCGGCAAGCTCCTCGACGATGGCAGGCAGCCGCGCGGCGAGCGGCGCATTGTGCCGCGCCGAGGCGAGGAGCCGGACCCGGTTCGCCCGGACGATCTCGCGCGGAGCCGGCACCTCCACGACGGGTTCCCGCCGCAGCAGCCGCTCGGCCGCCTCGCCGCCGCAGCAGAACGTGACCTCGTGCCCGCGCCGCCGCAGCTCGTCGGCGACGGCGAGTGAGCGCGACGTGTGGCCGCGCCCCTGCCCGTTGAGCGCGTAGAGGATGTGAGCCACGGTTTGGGGGAAGAGAGGGAAGAGAGGGAAGAGAAAGAAACCGGCAAAGTTATCGAGACCGTTGCACCTTGCTCCGTAGGGGCATGATTCATCATGCTCGAGGACTGGCCTCCACCGTCAGAACTGCCAGCGGAGCGAGGCCGTCGCGCCGCTCGGCGTGGGGGCGAGGTGGAGCGAGAGGTCCTCGCTCACGTCGAAGTCGGCAAGCTCGGCGCTGACGTAGGCATCGAGGGCCTGGAGGGCGTAGGCGAGGGTGCCGAGCAGGACCGAGAAGTCGCGGTTGCGGCGG
>JBBSMV010000110.1:0-9348 GCA_038232975.1 Rhodothermales bacterium | reverse complement strand
GAGCCGGTCGAGCGCGTGATCGGCGGCGGGGCCGGGCTGATCTTCAAGGGCACCGGCTTCTACGAGACCGACTACGTCCGCAAGTCCGGCACGCCGGAGGAGAAGCTCGAGAAGGCGTCCGAGGCGACATCCGAGAAGGCGTCGGAGCCGAAAGCGGAAGCGAAGGCGGAAGCCCCGTCCGAAGCCAAGGCGAAACCGAAGCCCAAAGGCGGCGGGGCCAAGAGCGAGACCAGCGCAAAAAAGGCTGGCGACTGAGGCCGCGCGGTGCTACAGCGCGTTTCCCTCGCGCCAGCGCTCGAGGGCACGCACCCACGCCCGCTCGTAGGCCGGCTGCCGGAGGAGGACGTAGGGGGCGAACGGGGCGGTGCTCTCGTAGGCGTCGGCGCGCTCGAAGGAGAAGGTGCTCGCGGCGTCCTGCGAGCCGTAGGCATAGTACCAGACCTCGCCCTCGAACGTCGTCTCGACGTACTCCGGCGCGCCGAAGACGACGTAGACCATCCCGCGGTCCGTCTTCCAGCCTGGCTTGACCGAGGTGAAGAGCAGGTTGGCCTCCTCGATGCGCTCGTAGTACGTCCTGAGCAGGTTCAGCGCCACGCGCCGGTCCGGGACGAGCGCGCCCCAGAACGCGTCGAAGCGGCGGCGGCGCTCGGCGGCGGTCGCGCCCTCGCGGATAGAGCGGACCTCGCGCGGATAGGCGATGTAGGCGAGCGCGTCCACGAGCTCGGCCAGCGTGGCGAGCTGCGGGAAGGCGGGACCCTTGACCGAGAGGCTCCGGCGCTGCTCGGCCAGCACGGTCCCGCCGGCGCTCAGGAGCGCGAAGCTGAGCCGGTAGATGCCTGGTTCGAGGGCCGGCAGCTCGAAGCGGGCCGTCTGCTCGGCCGCACTGCCGAGCGGCTGCTCGGCGACGAGCACCGTGTCGGCCCCCTCGTCGTCGGTGCCGCGGTAGGCGAGGGAGGCGCGCGAGGGCGAGAGCCAGAACGGCGGGACCGCCACCGACGTATCGGCGCGGAGGCGGAGGACGCAGAGCGCGAGGCGTCCGCCCGGCGGGGCGTCGTAGGCCGCGATCCCGGCCGAGAGCGAGTCGCGCCCGGCGGGAAGATGCAGGGCGACGAGCGGCTCGGCCGGGCCGCCGGGCCGCAGCTGCGCCCGGACGAGCGGGCGGCCGAGCCACGGAGCGCCCCCGAGTCCCACGACCTCGACGCGCTGCCGCCGGACGGCCTGCTCGCCGCTCTCGCCGTCTTCGAGCACGGCCTCGACGACGTAGACGCCCGGCGCGAGCGCGACGCGCTCCTGCCGCCCGATCCGCTCGTATGACCGCACCGCCTCCGCCGTAGCGACCTCCAGCGTGTCGCCGAACGAGACGAAGGCCTCGGTCTCCCTGCCCTGCGTTACCCGCACCGACAGATCGTACCGGGCGACGTAGCTCGAGTCCGTCCGCGCGAACACCAGCGACGCGCGGGGGATGCTGGTCAGCACCCTGACACCCGGCTGCCCGTCTTCGACCGTCGGGACCGCCTCCATGTCGAAGCTCGGCAGGCCGGGTTCGTAGACCGCCGAGCGGCCCGCGTCGGGCGCGTCGAGCGGCGACGGGCCGGAGCAGGCGGTCCAGAGGACGGCGGACAGCAGGCAGAGGGCAGAAAGCAGAACGCGCCGCATCATTGCTTTCTCCCGCTTGCCTCGGGTTTCTCCGTCAGCGCGCGACCTGCTGCGCGGCCGCCTCCACGATGGCCGCGAAGCTCTCGGCCTCCAGGCTCGCGCCGCCGATCAGGCCGCCGTCAATGTCGGGCTGCGCGAAGAGGTCGGCGGCGTTGCCGGGCTTGACGCTGCCGCCGTAGAGCACGGCAACGGCGCGGCCCGCCTCGCCGAGGGCACGGGCGGCCCGCTCACGGATGAACCGGTGCATCGCCTGCGCCTGCTCCGGCGTCGCCGTCTCGCCGGTGCCGATGGCCCAGACGGGTTCGTAGGCCACGACGAGGCTCTCGGCGGCCTCGAGCTGCACGCCGCCGAGCGCCGCGTCGAGCTGCCGCCCGACGACGCGCTCCTCGTCCCCCGCCGTGCGCTCGTCCAGGGTCTCGCCGACGCAGACGATGGGCGCGAGGCCGACCGCCAGCGCGGCCTTCACCTTGCGGCCTACGCCGCCGTCGGTCTCGCCGAAGAGCTGCCGCCGCTCGGAGTGGCCGAGGATCACGTAGCGGCACCCGACGGCGACGAGCATCGCGGCCGAGACCTCGCCGGTGTACGCGCCCTCGGCGGCCTCGTGCATCGTCTGCGCCCCGAGCCGGACCGGCGTGGGGCGCACCACCTCGGCGACGGCCGCGAGCGCGACGAACGGCGGGCACACGGTCACGGTGACCCCGTCGGCGTGCCCACGCACGCGGCGGACGACCTCGCGCGCGAGACCTACGGCTGCCGCGGGCACGGTGTGCATCTTCCAGTTACCGGCGACGAGCATATGAGCCTCTAGTGGACGAGCAGAAGGACCGCCGCGAAGATACAGCCCAGGCTCTGAAGGCGTCGCGTTGCGCCCCCTGTGCCCCGGCGCTCAGGAGGGATCGGAGGCGTCGTTGAGCGACCAGTCGTAGGGGAGATAGGCGACCTCGTAGCCGCCAGCCTCCAGGGTCTCGCGCACCGCGCCGTCGAAGTAGGGCGCGACGAACGCCTGCACCGCCGCTGCGCTGCCGCCGAAGTCGCCGCCGAACCAGTCGAAGATTTTGGAGAGCCGGGCGGTCCCCTCCTCGGCCGGCACGCGGTTCTTGTCCGGATCGTGCAGGAAGCGCCGGGCCTGATCGTCGAGTTGCACGTCGAGGCGGTCGCCGGCGTAGGCTTCGTCGCGGAGCGGCGGGCAGCTCCGGGCGGCGCAGACGAGCGCGAAGTGGATGCGAGGCTCGTCGAACTCGGCGCGGATCGTCCCGTGCTCCACGTCGTCGAGCGTCATCGTCTGGCCGCCGACCCCGACGAAGTCCACCTTGAACGGGGTGTTGACGGCCGGAATGAACGGGCCGCTCACCACGTCGCGGATGCTGCCCACGGGGTAGCTGTCGGCGATCAGCTTGAGGGTGTAGGCGTTGTAGACGTTGAGCCAGAAGGCGAGCTGCTCGGCCTCGCCCAGGTTCGAGGGATCGGTCGCGGCGAGCCGAGCGAGGTAGGCGTCGAGGGCAGCGAGAGGCAGTGCGTTCCGATGGGCAAAGGCCGCGTAGTCGACGAACCCCCGCTCGTCCACGACCTCGGCCAGGAGGTCACTGAAGGCGCTATGGTCGAACGCCTCGGGCGACGTGACGGACGCGGCCGGCGCGACGCTCTGAACCGAGGCATTCGAGAGACATCCGGCGAAGCCGGCGGCGAGCAGGACGACAGCGACGAGCACGAGACGCGGCATAGCCAAGGGTGCAAGGCGAGAGGAAAACGTCGTCCTCCAACGCGGCGTCGCCCAGCAGGGTCCGGCCGACTACACGCACGTCCAGCGCACCGACCCCGACTCCGCGCTGGCGTGGGAAACGTAAGCGTCCGCGTCAGCGGAAACTTCTGTAGGCGTCTAGAAACTCACCGCGCCCTATTCCGCTCTGGCGCAGCATGCTCCGTAGTGTCGAGCCTTTGATGGTGCGATGGCTCGGAAGCGTCAGCGCGGTTCGCGTCCCGTCCTCGTTCTCGCGCGCCATTGCGATGTGATTTCCTTCGCGCACGAGCCGGAAGCCGAGTGCCTCGAGCGCACCGAGCACGCGGCTGAGCGGACATCGCGAGGGAACCGTCCCGGCATCAGACCGCTACGCCGGCTTCGGCGACGAACACCTCCAGCACCGGCCCGTCCTCGTCTTCGAGCACCTCTGGTCCGAACGTCTCGATGTGAAATGCCACGGCACTCTTCGCGCGGCGAGAGCCTCCTCGTAGCTGTCGCCCTGACCGACGACTACGCCCTTGAGTCCAATGGGATAGGCCACATACCCGTCAGTGTGCTTCTCCACGATGATCTTGATGAGCTTTGTCATTGCACGATAGCTTGCCGCTCACTTGCGAAGAACAGCGCGGCGCTTAAACGAGGCTAGGCCGCGAAGCCCTGCGCCGGCGTGCAGCAGCGGGTTATGTGGCCGTCATGCCACTAGTTCCTCGATATACGAACTGCGCGCTGACCAGGGAATCGTTTGTACGTCATACCGATCCAGCGCCTCGATCGCTGAAAAGTTCGGCTCCTTTACCTCGTCATTAAGGATAGCCACTGCACGAGCTTGCTCGGGTCGTACCTCTTTGGTGTCGTTCCAGGCCATGATGACGCGCTCGACATTGGATCGGTCAGGACGGTTAACGACCTTTACAACTCTCTCTGGGGCGTTTCTAGAAGAGGGGATAACAAAATCGAAGTGATGGTCATAACCGGAGCGCCCCGTAAACTTGACACTCTCGGTAAATCGGACATCGAGAGACCGTAACCACTCTTCCACCTCCTCCAGAAAAATGCTGATGACATTGGCGGAAGCAGTATAAAGCAGGTCGCCAACCGTTACGACTGCCTGGATGAGGCTGTGCTGCTTACGGGCGAAATCAGAGGCAGTGGCACGCACAACTAACTCATCGCCGTCCAACTCTACACCGAGGCGGCGGGCGGCGGTATGAAGCAAATCCTGCCGCCGGTCAGTCGAAACGTCGCAACCCGACGATTCTAGATCGCGGACGGCGTAACCGTCGTCGGTGAGAAGCCACGTTCCGTTCTCGCGCTTAGCGTAAATCTGTACATGGTCATTGTGGTGATCCAGAAACGGCGTAGTGATCTCGACGTAACCGTTGCTCTCTCGAAGCTCGGTTTCGCTCTGGAGCCAAGTCCAGTACTCGGCGATCAAACTATGGATCTGGTCCGTTTCCAACGGCTACTCAGAAGAGGGACAGGTCTACGGGGGGGAAGGTCTGAATGCGGCAGAAGCTGATGAAGTCGCGGAGGGCCTGCTGACGATCGTTAACGTCCGTAAAGACGTTTGGGTCTATTTCGAACGCCCAAGAGTCTCCGAAGCCCTCGCGGTAGAGGTGGACGTGAGACCGACCGACCTTCGATCCGTCCGGGTTGGTGTGAGGCGGACCATTGATATCGAGCCTGACGAGAGGGATTGACGTCCGAACGCGGAGGTTGTGATTGACTTTGATAAGCGCGATCCGCGAGCGGGTAACGTCAAGATGGAACCGCTCACGGTTGTCCGAGGAGTGTAGTTGAACACAGAGTTTCCCGCCTGGTGCTGGGTAGATGACCACTTTGGTATCGTCGGCGTGCTTATCCGCCTGAATCAGAGCGTCAGCTTCTGTCTGCGTCAATATTGGCTCGGACATGGACAACCCTACGTCACAAGGCTGGAGAATGGCCGGGGAGGGTAGCGCCCGATCCCTGACACTACCAAATGTCGCCGACGGAGGCCACGTAACCAGTACCTAGACCGCGCCTTACCACTAGCTAGACCGCGCCTTCTGCCTCCTTCGGACGGCGGAGGATGGCGACGATCACGCCGAGGTAGCCGCCGAGGATCATCAGCGGCGCGACGTAGAGCGAGAGGAACCCGTCCACCGCGTTCTCGACCCGCATCAGCGTGTAGCCGACCACGATGAGCGCGACGCAGGCCCCAAGGATGACGTAGTTCGTGCGGTCGAACACGAGGCGCGCCGGCTTGCGGGTGGCAGCGCGGCGCGGAGTACGGGTGGCTTTCGCCATGACGGAAACGGGCTGGCCGGAGGAAACGGGAATATAGCCCCGAGACGGCCGCTCCGCTCGGCCCCCGATCTGCCCTGCCTCGGGGGGAACCCGGAGCGGCGATGCGCCGATAGAGCACGCGTCGTCCCGAGCACGCTGTCTCGCTTCCCACCGTCCGTCTCCATGCGCGCGTCCCGACTCGTCCTCGCTGCGTTCCTCGCCGCTGCCCTGCTCGCGCTCTGGGGCCTGCACCGGCCGCTCGAAGCCTCGACGAGCGCGACCGATGCGGCGATCCGCAACGCCGCCGCCGCCACGCTCGCCGACGAGAACCTGCCCGACGCCTTCTGGGGCCTCTACGTCCAGAACCTCCAGAACGGCGAGGTCGTCGTCAGCCAGAACGCCGACAAGAACCTGGTGCCGGCCTCGAACCTCAAGCTCGTCACCACGGCCACCGCGCTCGACGCGCTCGGGCCGGACTTCCGCTACGTGACGAGGCTCTACTTCGACGGCACCGCCGGCGGCGCGGCCGGCGACTCGACCCTCCGCGGCGACCTCGTCCTGCGCGGCTCGGGCGACCCGACGTTCGGCAGCCTCCTCGCCGGGGCGGACCCACTCGAAGTGTGGGCGCAGCAGCTCCGCGCCCTCGGCGTCCGCCGCATCGAGGGCCGGCTCATCGGCGACGACGACGTGATGGACGACCTGCCCTATGCCAGCGGCTGGGACATCAGCTACATCGCCACCGAGGACTGGGCGCAGGGCGCGGGCGGGCTGAGCTTCCGCGACAACCTGGTCACGCTCCGTCTGGCGGGCACGCGAGCCGGCGAGCCGGCTGAGGTAAGCCCCGACCCGCCGGGCTACGTCGAGGTCCAGAGCGACCTCGCCACGCGCGGGCGGCGCGGCTACCACCCGCTCCGCATCCGCCGCACCGTCGGGACCAACCGGATTCAGGTCGAGGGGTCGGTCTCGGCCGGCTACCGGGGCGAGGCGCGCGTCCCGATCCAGGACCCGACGGGCTTCACGCTCCACGCCTTCGCCGACCGCCTCCGCCGCGCCGGCATCACCGTCGCCGCCGAGATCGTCGACGCCGACGACCTCGCGGCGAAGCCGGGCTACGACGCCGACCCGGTCCTGGTCTGGCTCTCGCCGCCGCTGCTCGACATCCTCACGACGGTCAACCACAAGAGCAACAACCTGTGGGCCGAGCAGGTCTTCCGCACCTTCGCCGACAACGGCGGCGCGACGGGCGGCGAGCGCCGCGTCTTCGCCTTTCTGCAGAAGGCCGGGGTCGAGACCGACGGCCTCGCGGTCCAGGACGGCTCGGGCCTCTCGCGCAAGAACCTGATCGCGCCCGAGACGCTCGGGCAGATGCTCGCCTACGTCTACCGCAGCCCGCTGCGCGACGCCTTCGTCTCGACGCTCGCGCAGGGCGGCGAGGCCGAGACCACGCTGCGCTACCGGCTCGGCGGCCTCCCGGTGCGCGCCAAGACCGGCTCGCTCGACCACGTCCGAGCGCTCTCGGGCTACGCCGCCGGGCCAGACGGGACGCCCTACGTCTTCGTCGTCTTCGCCAACAACTTCACGAGCCGCTCCAGCCTCGTCGCCGTCGCCCAGAACCGGATCGCCGAGGCGATTACCTCGGGCGGGCGGTGAGACCGTGGACGGTGAGACGGCGGACGGTAAGACGGTGGCCGGATAGATCGTAGGGACAGGGCGTGCCGTGTCCGGCCCTCGCACCATTCCCCACCAGGGCGACCACGTGGAGTCGCCCCTACGAAGGCGATTGCTCTGTCCTCCTATCCCTCGGCCACGACGGCGCGGACGAGCGCGGCGAAGCGGTCCTGGACCCGGCGGCCGACCTCCATCACCTCCTCGTGGTTCAGCGGCGCGGCGTTCAGCCCGGCGGCGGCGTTCGTGATCGCCGAGATGCCGAGCACGGGCATCCCGAGCGCGGCGGCCTGAACCACCTCCGGCACCGTACTCATCCCGACGGCGTCGGCCCCGATGGTGCGAAAGAAGCGGATTTCGGCGGGGGTCTCGTAGCTCGGGCCGCTCGTCCAGAGGTAGACCCCGCGCCGCGTCGGAATCCCACGCTCGAGTGCGAGGGCCTCGGCGCGGTCGAGCCAGGCCGGGGTGTAGGGCGCGGCGAGGTCGGGCCAGCGCGGCTCGCCGGGGCGCACCGGGCCGGACATCGGGCTGGCGAAGGCGAGGGCGATGTGGTCGGTGATGAACATGAGCGTCCCCGGCCCCATCGTCGGGTCAATCCCGCCGGCGGCGTTCGTGACGAGCAGCTTCTTTGCTCCGAGGGCGTGGGCGAGGCGCACGGGGAAGCCCAGCGCGCTCGGCGCGTGCCCTTCGTAGAGATGCGCCCGCCCCTGCACGACGAGCACCGACCGCCCTTCGAGCCGCCCGAAGACGAGCCGCCCGGCGTGCCCGGCGACGGTCGAGCGCGGGTAGCCCGGCAGCTCCTCGGTCGGGATCGCCCCGGCGTCCTCGGTCTCGTCGGCGAGCGCGCCGAGGCCGGAGCCGAGGATCAGGGCGATCTCGGGCACGGCGTCGGTGCGCCGCCGGACGGCAGCGGCGGCGGCATCGAGGGAATCGGTTAGGACCGTCTTGGACATGGACAGGGGCGTAGGGGCACACCCACGTGTGTGCCCTGGTCAGAGAATGGCACAGAGGCAGACCACCCGTCACGATGCGACGGTGGCGACAGGGTTTTCGGCGAGCCGACCGTCGGCGCGCTCGGCGAGGGCACCAACGCGGGCGACCACCATCGTCATGTCGTCGTGCTGCGGGGCGCTGCCGGCGTGCCGCAGCACATCGGCGATCATGGCCTGGAGCAGGTCCTCGGCCCCGGCGTCGGCGCGGGCGGCGGCCACGGTCTCGGCGAGGCGCTCGTCGGTGTAGAGGCGTTTGGCCGGGTCCATCGCCTCGGAGAAGCCGTCGGTGTAGAGCACGAGGGTGTCGCCGTCGCAGAGGGAGACCGTCTGCTCCTCGATGGTCTCGTCGAAGACGGCGCGGCCGGTCAGCCCGATGGCGAGGCCCGGCGGCTGGACGAAGCCGGCCCTCTGGCTCCTCCGCTTGAGGATCAACGGGTTGTGCCCGGCGCGGGCGAAGGTAAACGTGCGGGCGTCGAGGTCGAAGACGCCGTAGATGAGCGAGACGAACGTGCCGCGCGGGGCGTTCGCCACGAAGAGGCGATTCGCGCGGCGGAGGACCTCGGCCGGGCTGCCGGTCTCGTGCGCGAGGCTCTCGCCGCAAAGCCGAGCACGCCGAGCGCGAGCGCGAGGCCGGGCCCCACGGCCCTGGCGCGCCACCGGTGCAGGAGCGACCCCAGCCCGACGTACACCGCCAGCACGAGCAGGAGGGCGTACCACAGGCACGACGTGAAGGCCGACCCGAAGACGGAGTACGACGCCTCCGCGCCGAAGAGCGGCAGCTCGGGCACCAGACGGCCCGACGGCACGACCGCCAGCACGAGCACCTGCACTCCGAGCAGGACCCCCGCGAGGGCCGCCCCGCGCACGAGCGCCCGCCCGACGGGCTGGTTCACGAACGCCCCCTGCCGCCCCAGGCTCAGGGTCTCGATCTGCCGAGGCCACGTCGCCCGCGCGAGAGCGTCCGACGCCGCCGACGCCACGAAGACGAGGAGGCCGAACCCCGCCCCGCCGAACAGCATCCCGAACAGG
>JBBSMV010000109.1:0-9438 GCA_038232975.1 Rhodothermales bacterium | reverse complement strand
GTCCCGCTCGACGACGTGCGCGAGGTGTCGAGCTACGTCGCCGCGCTCGACCACGGGCTGGCGCGGCTCCGCAGCGGATTCCCTCTCTCGCTCCGCCTCATCCGCGAGATCCACGGCGTGCTGCTGCAGGACGGCCGGGGCGCGAACAAGATGCCGGGCGAGTTCCGCCGCTCGCCGGTGTGGATCGGCGGGGCGCGGCCGTGGACGGCCTCGTTTGTCCCCCTGCCGCCGGACGAGCTGCTCGCCTGCCTCGACGCCTTCGAAAAGTATCTCCACCGGCCCGGCACGTCGGTGCTCATCAAGGCCGCGCTCGCGCACGCCCAGTTCGAGACGATCCACCCGTTCCTCGACGGCAACGGGCGCGTCGGGCGGCTCCTGATCACCTTCCTCCTCTGCGCCGAGGACGTGCTGAGCGACCCGCTCCTCCTACCTCTCGCTCTTCTTCAAGACCCACCGCGACGAGTACTACCGGCGGCTCCAGCGCGTCCGCACGCACGGCGAGTGGGAGGAGTGGCTCCGCTATTTTTTGCACGGTGTCCAGGAGACCTCGAAGCAGGCGGTGGACTCGGCCCGCGAGATTCTGGACCTCTTCGAGCGTGACCGACAGACGATCAGCGGCGGCGCGGGCCGCTCGGCCGGCTCGGTGCTCCAGGTGCAGGAGGTGATGCAGCGCCGGCCCCTCGTCACGATTGCCGAGGCGACGAAGCGCAGCGCGCTAACGTATGCGACCGTCCGCTCGGCCCTTGAGACGATGGAGCGGCTGGGCCTCGTCCGCGAGGTGTCCGACCACCCGGCGCGGACGTTCCACTACGCGCTACCTCGACATCCTGGAGCGCGGCACCGAACCGCTCTAGCGGGCGGCGTCAGCCGACGCGGGCGAAGCCGAGGCTCTTCGGCGCGGTCCGGGCGAAGTGCCGCCGCGCCTCGGTGTGCTCCGGCTGCCGGAGGTCGGGGTCGCGCTCGGCCAGCGCGAAGGCGGCCTCGCGGGCAAGCTCTACGAGGTCGGCGTCCTGCACGACGTCGGCGAGGGCGAGGTCCGGGAGGCCGCTCTGCCGGGTGCCGAAGAAGTCGCCCGCGCCGCGGAGCCGCAGGTCGGTCTCCGAGATCACGAAGCCGTCGTCGGTGGCGAGCATCGCTTCGAGGCGCTCCTCGGCCTCGGCGCTCCGCTTGTAGTCAGCCATGAGGAGGCAGTAGCTCTGGTCGGCCCCGCGCCCGACGCGGCCCCGGAGCTGGTGGAGCTGGCTCAGCCCGAAGCGCTCGGCGTGCTCGATCACCATCACCGTCGCGTTCCCCACATCCACGCCGACCTCGATCACCGTCGTGGCGACCAAGATGTCGGTCTCGCCGGCCTTGAAGCGGTCCATCGCCTCCTCCTTCTCGTAGGCGAACATCCGCCCGTGGACGAGGTCCACGCGGTAGGGCCGGAAGCGCTCGGTCAGGTTCTCGAAGCCGGTCTCGGCGTCTTTCAGGTCCAGCTTCTCGGACTCCTCGACGAGCGGGTAGACGACGTAGGCCTGCCGCCCCTCGCGGAGCTGGTCGCGGATGAAGGCGTAGGCCTCCTCGCGGCGCTTCTCGGTGAAGAGCTTGGTCTGGATCGGCTTGCGCCCGGCGGGCCGCTCGTTCATCACCGACACGTCGAGGTCGCCGTAGACGGTCATGGCGAGCGAGCGCGGGATCGGGGTGGCCGTCATCAGGAGCATGTGCGGGCGCTGGCCCTTGCGGAACATTCGCGCCCGCTGCATCACCCCGAAGCGGTGCTGCTCGTCTATGACGGCGAGGCCGAGCCTCTGGAACTCGACCTTGTCCTCGATGAGGGCGTGCGTGCCGACGGCGACGGCAGCGCGGCCCTCCCGCAGGTCCTCCAGAATCTCCTCGCGCAGCGCCTTCCGCTGCCCGCCGATCAGGAGGCGGACCTCGACCCCGAGCGGTTCGAGGTAGTCCTTGAGGTTGGCGTAGTGCTGCTCGGCGAGGATCTCGGTCGGGGCCATGAAGGCGCTCTGGAAGCCCGAGTCGAGCGCCTGCATCATCGCCGCCACCGCGACGACGGTCTTGCCGCTGCCGACGTCGCCCTGGACGAGGCGGTTCATCTGCCGCCCCGCCATCGTGTCAGCGGCGATCTCTTCGATGGTCCGCTGCTGCGCGCCCGTCAGCGTGAACGGCAGCACCTCGGTGACGAAGCGCTGGGCGTAGGTGCCGGGCGCGCCGAAGGCCGGGCCGGCGACCTCGGCCCGCCGCTCGCGCGTGAGGGCCAGCAGGAGCTGGAGGAAGAACAGCTCCTCGAACTTCAGCCGCCGGAGCGCCCGGCCGAGCTCGCCCCGGTCCTTCGGAAAATGGATCGCCCGGAGCGCGACGTTGCCGGGGATCAGGTCGTACTCGTCGCGGACCCACGCGGGGAGCACCTCGGGAATCTCCAGCCCGTGCTCCTTGATGAGGTCGTAGACGAGCCGCCGCAGGGTCCGGCTCACCAGGCCGACCTTTTCGAGCGCCGCGCCGCCGGGGTAGAGCGGGATGATGCGCCCGGTGTCGAGCGCCGCGCCCTCGTCGTCGAGCTTGTCGAAGTCGGGGTGGGCCAGCGAGAAGGTGCGGCCGTACTGCTCGGGCTTGCCGTGGAAGGCCACACGGTCGCCGGTGGCGAAGAGCCGCTGGAGGTAATTCGCGCCGCGGAACCAGACGCATTTGAGCGTCCCGCCGCTCTCGTCCTGGACCTGGAGCTCGAGCCGGCGCTTCCCGCCGCGCCCCGGGACCAGCCCCTTCGCCCGGACGGTGCCGACGACGGTGACGGCCTCGCCGGCGGCGAGCTGCCGGATCGGGGTGACGGTCGAGCGGTCGAGGTAGCAGCGGGGGTAGTAGCGGAGGAGGTCGCCGAAGGTCTTGACGCCGGCCTTGCGCAGCGGCTCGGCCCGGCGCTGGCCGACGCCGGAGAGCGCTTCGATGTCGGTGTCGAGCGTGCTCATGCCTCGGGGTGGAGAAGGACCGCAAGCGCTTCAACCGCCCGGTGTGCGCCTTCGAGGACGGTGCGGGCGTCTTGCTCGGTGGCGACAGGCTCTTCCGCGTAGTCACCGAGGTCACGGAGCGACCACGCCGACCGGAACACTCGGGCGTCCTCGCTCCGAACCGAGCCGTCGCCCACGAGGCGCTGCTGAACGAGCGTGTGGAGACCTTTGTGTGTTTTGGGCGTCAGGCCGCGCGAGCGGAGCACGGCGCGGGCGACGTGGAACATCGCGCAGTAAGCCCTCGAAACGGTAGAGTCGAAGTCACCTAACTCAAAGAGGGCCTCGGCGCTTTGGAGGAGCTGGTCGGCGCGGCGTCTGGAGGCGCTCATACGGGGATGCCCTCGGCGTGGACATTGCGGAGGAAAGCGTAGCGCTTCTCTTCAAAAGCTTCCTCAGAGACGGTGATGATGGACACGAGGGCATCGTGCTCGCTCCCGACGTCGAGGGCGAGCTTGCTCGTCTGAAAGATTTCGGCGGCCGGACGCACCTCGCCCGAGAGCACGGCGAGCACGTCCACGTCGGACTCCTCCGTCGCCTCGCCGCGAGCGTGCGAGCCGTAGAGCACGAGGCGCACGAGGCGCTCTCCGTAGAGCGCGTCGAGGCCCGCGTGGAGGTCGTGCAGAACCGCTTCGATGTGGGCGCTGGGAACGGGCATAGGAAGAGGGAGCGAGCCGCCGGGGCTGACGGCTGATCAACGGAGAGGGGTACGAGCCGGGTCCGGGGCAATTTAACTAGTCTCAAGCCGAGGCCGAAACTGAGCGGAGCCTTCCCCCTCCTCTCTAACCCCACGCCGTCCCGATGAAGAACGAGCCTACCTACGATGACCGCGCGCCGGACGAGCCGGACGCCGCACCGCCGGACGCCCACGGGATGCTCGACGGCCTCGCCGCGCCGGAGGCGCTGCCCGAAGCGATGAGCGCGGAGCTGGAAGAGGCGGAGGCCGTCGGCGGCGACGGGCAGGCCGGAGACGCCTTCTCCCCGCTCGCGGTCGAGGACCGGGTCGTGATCTCGCTCCTCTTCAACGAGTCCATCCGCATCGAGCACGTCGAGCGGGCGTGGCACCGGATGCAGGAGCTGGCGCGTGCCGGCAAGTCGCTCAAGCTATGGCGCGCGCTCGCCGAGGACCCAGCGCTCGACCGCGCGGCGGTCTACGCCGAGGCCGCCAGCGTCTTCGCCTTCAAGACGAACCAGACCACGAAGTACGGCGCGCTGGCGTGCCTGCGTCAGGTGCGGAAGCTGTTCTCGGCCGAGCAGTGGGGCCAGATGCGCGCACTCCACCTCCTGCCGGTGGCCGTCCGCGAGGAGAACCAGGGCCGGCGCGCCGCCGAGGGCAAGAAGCCCGGCAAGGAGCACGGCGAGGACGACCCCAAGGCCAACCGGCGCTGGGTCTTCGTCACGCACGACCCGACGAACCCGGAGGTCCACCACCTCCTGAACAGGCTCCACCTCCAGGCCTACGACCTCCAGTACGCCCCCGAGGCGTTCCTGGCCGACCTCGTCGCCGAGACGAACCTCCCGCGCAACGAGTACCTCGAACGGGTCCAGGAGAACCCCGACTACGCCTTCGACTTCGGCCTCGACACGACGGAGAAACCGCTCGTCGAGGACGAGGAGCTCGAGGCCGAGATCAACCGGAGCGCGCTGATCAACCTCTTCGAGGCGGCGCTCTTCGAGGGCGTCCGGCGCGGGGCCTCCGACATCCACTTCTTCCCCGACGCGGGCGGCCACGTCAGCATCAACTTCCGCATCGACGGCGACCTCGCGCCGTGGTACGTCGAGGAGAAGGCCCCACCCGAGGCGTTCCTCGCCGTGGCGAAGGACCGGAGCCGGAACGTGGACCGCTTCGAGCGCGAGCGCGGGCAGGACGGCTTCATCCAGCGCGTCGTGGATGGCGTGCTGATCCGCTACCGCGTCAGCGTCCTGCCGATCGCGCACGCGGACCAGCAGACGCGCCACGAGAGCATCGTCGTCCGCATCCTCGACGACAGCAAGGTGATCGAGAACCTGTCCCGGCTCGGGCTTTCCGAGCGCGGGCTGCGGCTCTTCGAGGAGGCCATCCGGCAGCCGCAGGGCATGGTGATCCTGACCGGCCCGACCGGCTCGGGCAAGAGCACCACGCTCTACGCGGCGCTCCACGAGGTCCGCTCGCCCAAGCGCAACGTCCTCACCGTCGAGGACCCGGTGGAGTACGTCCTCCCCGGCATCCGGCAGGTCAAGGTCAGCCACAAGTTCACCGTCAAAGAGGCCCTCCGCTTCCTGCTCCGGCACGACCCCGACGTGGTGATGGTCGGCGAGATGCGCGACTACGACACGGCCGAGCTGGGCATCAAGCTCGCCAACACGGGCCACCTCACCTTCTCGACGCTCCACACCAACGACGCGCCGAGCGCCGTCTCCCGGCTCTACAAGATGGGGATCGAGCCGTTCCTGATCGCCAACTCGGTCTCGCTCGTGGCGGCGCAGCGCCTCCTGCGCGTGCTCTGCCCGGCGTGCAAGCAGCCCGACGACGCGCCCGACCTCGAGATGCTGCGGCGCATGGGCTTCGCGCCGGACGAGGCCACGACGCTGTACCGCGCCGCTGAGCACGAGGACTGCAAGACCTGCAACGGCAACGGCTACCGGGGCCGCCGCGCCGTCGCCGAGGTGATGCCGATGACGAAGGCCCTCCGCGAGCTGATCGTCGTCGCCGAGGGCAACCTCGACGAGGACGCCCTCCGCGACGCCGCCGCCGCCGAGGGGATGACGACGCTCAAGGAGTCCGCCTGGGCCATCGTCTTCGAGGGCGAGACGAGCATCGAGGAGATGGTCCGCGTCGTCGGCGTGCTGCGCTAGCAGGGTGGTTGATGAAGGGAGGCCCGCAGCAGGCATCGTTCGGCTGCGGGCCTTTGCCATAGGGGATTTTACCGGCGGTCTGGGTGCAGCCGGTCGAGCGGCCACCGGAGCGGGTTGTCGGCGATGTACCGGCGGGCGATGCCGAGCTCGCGCTCGTCGCGGAGCACGCGCTCGTAATAACCGCGCTGCCACACCTTCGCGCCGGGCGTCCCACGGTGTCGGTTGATGCGCGTGGTCACGGCGCATTTGAATCCGGCGACGAGGGCACCCAATGATTTCGGCGGACGAAACGCAATGCCGCCCCGTAGGGGCGCACGGCCGTGCGCCCCTACGCCATCGGCGGGGGTTGTGCCACCACCGATGATGCCGATGATTCCGTGGACGTGGTTCGGCATCACGACGAAGGCATCCAACACGACCTCGGCCCGCATCTGCCCGGTTCGTTTCCATTCATCCCAGACGATCTTACCGAGGGCAGACGGTCGCAGCTCCCCATCAACAAGTTCTCCGAAGAGGTGGCCCCGGTCGTGCGTGCAGATCGTCACGAAATAGACCCCATCGGCATAGCCGTGAAACGGCAGGCGGACGGAGCGGCGGCGGTGCCGGCGCGGATCATAGCGGGAAGCAGGTTCGGCGACAGGCATAACCCCATAGACACGCCATCGCCCCCGACGTAACCCGTCACCCCGCCGCGCGCAGGACCTCCAGCGGTGGTCGCTGGAGAATGCCCCGGCTGCCCGCCAGTCCAATCGCCACCGTGAGCGCCGGCACGACGAGGAGCGCGACGAGCACCCCGCCCCACGCCGGCACGAACGGCACCTCGAACACGAACGCCGAGAGCGCCCACCCGCCGACGAGCGCGAGGCCGAGACCGACCGCCGCCGCGAGCAGCCCGAGCAGCAGGTACTCGGCCAGCAGAATCCAGCGCACCTGCCCGCGCGCCGCACCGAGCGTCCTGAGGAGCACGCTCTCCTCGATCCGCTGGAAGCGCGAGACGAGCACGGCCCCGGCGAGGACCACCAGGCCCGTCAGGACCGAGAAGAGCGCCATGAACTGGAGCACGAACGACACCCGCCCGAGCACGCCCTCGACCAGGCTCAGCACGAGGCGCACGTCCACGACCGAGACGTTCGGGTAGGCCCGGACGACCTCGCGCTGGAGCCGCGCCGACGCCTCGGCGTCGCCCCCGCCGGTGAGCACGATGTCGAACTGCGGCGCGTCGTCGAGCGGGCCTTCGGGGAAGACGACGAAGAAGTTGGGCTGGACCCGCGCCCAGTCCACCTCGCGCAGGCTCGCCACCTCGGTCTCGATGGGGGTGCCCTGCACGTTCCACGTCAGCCGGTCGCCGAGGCCGACGCCGAGGTCGCCCGCGATGTCGGCCTCCAGCGAGACCGGGACGACGGCGGTGTCGGCCGGGACGCGGGCGACGACCGCGCCCGCGACGAGCGTCTCGGAATCGACGAGGCCGGGGCGGTAGGTCGAGCGGTACTCGTGGCGGAGCGTCCAACTCGGAATCTCCGAGGTCGAGTCCTGGCGGATGTCGTCGGTGTCACGCCCGTTGATCGCGGCGAGGCTCGTGGTGACGACCGGAATCTGGTCGAGGACCGGCTCGCCCTGGCTCTCGATGAGCGAGACGATGCCTTCGCGCTGGTCGGGCTGGATGTCGAAGAGGATCAGGCCGGGGCGCTCGCCGCCGCTGGTGAGGGCGATCTGGTCGAGGAGCGAGGTCTGGACGAGCCAGAGCGTGGCGATGAGGAAGGTCCCGAGGCCGAGCGTGAGCATCAGCACAAGCGTCTGGTTGCCGGGCCGGTAGAGGTTCGCCAGCCCCTGCCGCGCCGGGTAGGGCCAACGGCTCGGAAAGAAGCGCCGCACGGCCGCCATCGCCCCGCGCGCCGCGAGCGCGAGCAGCCCGAGCACCGCCCCGATCCCGAGCGGGAAGCCCAGGGCCGCCCGCGCGTCGCCCGTCTGCGCCCACGCAAACGCCGCCACGCCGAGCGCGATGAGGCCGACGAGCGCCCACCACAGCCCGTCTACGCCGCCCTCGCCCTCAGCCCCCGGCCGGATCGCCCGGAGCGGCGGAATCCGGCGGACCCCGACGAGCGGCAGGAGCGCGAACACGAGCGCCACCGCCAGCCCGATCCCGACGCCTTCGGCCACGGCCCGCCACGACACGGCGAAGGCTACGTCCACCGGCAGGAACGGCCCGAGTACGCGCGGCAGCAGTGTCTGCACCGCCACCCCGAGCGCCGCCCCGAGCAGCGCACCGACGAGGCCGAGCGCGGCGGCCTGGAGGACGTAGGCGCGGAGCGTCTGCCCGGCCGTCGCTCCGAGGCAGCGGAGCGTGGCGACGGTCTCGGCCTTCTGGCGGACGTAGACCGTGATCGCGCTCGCCACCCCGATCCCGCCCAAGAGCAGCGCCACGAACCCGACGAGCGAGAGGAACCGCCCGAGGTCGCCGAGGGCGTCGTTCCAGTCCTGCTGCGCGCCCTCGGGCGTGGTGCCGCGCAGCCCGAGGGCACTCAGCCTCGGGCTGATCTCGGCGAGCACGGCCTCCTCGTCGGCCCCCTCGAACCGGAAGTGCCGGCGGACCTCGGCGCGGCTGCCGAAGCCGAGCAGCGTCGTGTCGAGGCGGGCCAGCGGGAGGTAGACGCGCGGCCCGACGAATGCGCCGACGCCGGTCTGCCCCGCGATCTCGTCAATCCCGCCCGCGATCCGGTACGTCCGCTGCCCGACCCGGACGGAGTCGCCGGGAGCCACGTCATATTGCAAGAGTAGCGAGGCGTCCACGAGCGCTTCGCCGGTTTGCTGGTAGGTCTCGGCCGCGCCGGCCGGGGTCGTTGTGATCTCGCCGTAGAACGGGTAACCGCCCTCGACGGCCCGGACCTCGGTCAGCCGCGCCCCGCCCGTCTTCGGGAAGAACGCCATCGAGGCGAAGGCGATCTCCTCGGCCTGCGCGCCGGGATAGGCCGCCGCAACGGAGTCCACGAGCGCGAGGTCCCGCTTGCCGAAGTCGCGCCGCGCCCACACCGTGAGGTCGGAGCCGGTGAGCGATTGGGCCTGCTCGGCGACGGCCGTTTGCAGGCTCTCCGAGAACGAGCGGATCGCCACGAGCGCCGCCACGCCGAGCGCCGCCGAGGCGATGAAGAGGAGGAGACGGCGGCGCGCCGTCCGGCTGTCGCGCAGCGCAAAGGTGGGGGCGAAGGGCACGGAGGTTCTGGGCGTGGGGGAGGAGGGTTGTCGGGCGTGGGGGGAAAGGGAGGAATGGGGGGATGAGCGAATCAGCCGGAAGCGGCGTGGACCGTCGGACGCTCCGTGCCCCCCCTTCCTCCCTCACCCCCCCTTCTCCCCACGCCCTCATCACCCCTCCCCGTCGCCTCGTCCGACACCAGCCGCCCTCCGCGCAGCCGCAGCACGCGCTCGGTCCGGGCCGCGAGGTCGGGGTCGTGGGTGACGACGACGAGGGCGGTGCCGGCCTCGGCGTTGAGGTCGAAGAGGAGGTCCTCGACGCGGTGGCTCGTCTCGGCGTCGAGGTTGCCGGTCGGCTCGTCGGCGAAGAGGATGCGGGGGCGGCCGATGAAGGCGCGCGCCAGGGCGACGCGCTGCTGCTCGCCGC
>JBBSMV010000108.1:0-9466 GCA_038232975.1 Rhodothermales bacterium | reverse complement strand
CACCTCCCTCAAAAGCACCGTCATTCCCGACCCCGATCGGGAATCCAGAGCGCCCAGCACGCCTTCTGGATTCCCGCCTTCGCGGGAATGACTACCATCTTTGCATCTGAGACGATGAGAACTTAGCAGCCCTGCCCTCGTCGAGGGGGACAGTTCGTAAGGCCCTGAGCGGTAGCGATGGCCTTACGAACGGGGGGTACGAACGGGGGGTCCTGGAGGGCTTCGCAAAGCTACGTCATCCGCGCCCCCCAGTCGCGTGCTACCGATCTACGTCGGGCTTGAGGAGGCCGTCGCCGCGCCGGCCCTGCTGCCCGAAGAGCTTGTCGAGCACGCCCTGCTTCGTCAGGAAGGTCGTCGCCCCGACGATGAGGGACTCGAGCAGGAGCTTCCGCACGATGCCGAGCCGGAAGACGCCCTTGACAGTGCCGAGGAGGAGCTTGATGGCGAGCGGGAACACGAGGAGCGCGCCGAGGAAGGCGACGACGGTCTCGATGGTGAACGTACCGACGCCGGGCTTGGAGGAGGCCATGAGCGGAGAGGCGGGTTGGGTGAGGAGAGAGGCGGGAATATACCGGCGCGGCAGGCGGCGCGGTTCCGAGGGGGTCTGGAGAGGAGAGGGAAAAGAGAGAGGAGAGAGTGACAGCGATTGCCTGCTGTCTCTTCCTTCTCTTCTTTCTCCTCTTTCTCTCCTTATCCCCTGGCAGCGAGCTGGCCGCAGGCGGCGTCAATGTCCTGGCCCCGGCTGCGGCGGACGGTGACGCGCACGCCCTCGGCCACGAGCACGCCGATGAACGCGTCGAGCCGGGTCTCATCGGTCGAGGTGAAATCGGTGCCGGCGACGGGGTTGTACATGATCAGGTTGACCTTGCTCGGGGCCCACCGCGCGACGGCGGCGAGGGCGCGGGCGTCGGCCTCGCTGTCGTTGACCCCGGCGAACATGCAGTATTCGTAGGTGAGGCGGCGGCCCGTCCGGGCGTAATAGTGCTCGACGGCGTCCCGGAGCGCGCCGAGGTCGGTCTTCTCGGAGCGGTTGACGGGCATGATCGCGCTGCGCTGCGGGTCCGTCGGCGCATGGAGCGAGACGGCGAGGTGGAACGGGACGGCGCGGCCCTCGGCCTGGTCGTCGGCGAGGGCGCGGATGCGGCGGGCGAGGCCGACGGTCGAGACGGTGATCCGCCTCGGGGCGAGGCCGAGGGCGTCGGGGTCGGTGAGGAGCGCGGCGCTCTCGACGACGGCGGCGTAGTTCTGGAGTGGCTCGCCCATGCCCATGTAGACCACGTTGGTGACGCCGCGCCCGAAGCGCGCCTCGGCCACGGCGTTCATCCGCCAGACCTGCTCGTAGATCTCGCCGGCCGTGAGGTTCTGGTGGAAGCCCATCAGGCCGGTGGCGCAGAAGTGGCACCCCATCGCGCAGCCGACCTGGCTCGAGACGCACACCGTCAGCCGCTTTGCGTGCCCGTCCTCATCGAAGTCGGGGATCAGCACGCTCTCGACCTCCCGGCCGGAGGCGAGCCGGAAGAGCGACTTCACGGTCCCGTCCGCCGCCGTCTGGCGCTGCCCCTCGTCGAGCGCCGAGAGGGTGGCGACCTCGTGGAGCTGCTCGCGGAAGGCGCGCGGCAGGTCGGTCATCGCGGCGAAGTCCGTCGCCCCTTTGCCGTAGAGCCAGCAGAAGAGCTGCCGCCCCCGGAACGCCGGCTGCCCGAGCGAGGCGGCGAACGCTTCGAGACCGTCGCGGCCGAGGGCCTTGAGGTCGGTGGGCGGAGGGGCGCTGTCGGGCATGGCCGGGGGATTTTTGCCACGTCTGAGGCAGCCGCAGGGACACCATGCATGGTGTCCCTGCGAAGCTAGTCCCTACGAAGCAGGGCGTTTCTGCGCCTTAGGCGGCCGTAGGGACACGATGCATCGTGTCCGCACGCAGTCGAGTCCGCACGCAGTCGAGGGGGTCCTCGCAGAACCGGCGACCGCGGCGGCAGGTTCGGCAGGGGTGGCTAAACGCCCGTGAATCCGCCAGCCCGTCAGGCGGTCTCGTAGCCTGCCGGCGGGTCCGGGCCGGGCTGGCGGTTGAGCCGCTCGCGCATCTTGGGGGTGAGGTAGTGCCCGCCGCCGAGGACACAGCGCAGCGCCTCCTCCAGCTCGGACGGGTTGCCTTTGACCACGTACCCCCGCGCGCCCGCCGCGAGCGCCTGCTCCACGTAGGAGACCTCCTGGTGGGCCGAGAACATGAGGAACGGCAGGCTGGGCCGCCGCTTCTGAACCTCGGCCACGAGCTCGATCCCGCTCATCGCCGGCAGCGACACGTCGGCCAGGACCAGCCTGGTCCCGTTCTCGCTGAGCCGGTCGAGGGCCTCTTCGGCGGTGGCGGCGGTGCCGCCGACCGTCAGGCCGGGGAGGGAGGCGACGAACTCGCTCGTGATCTGGAGCATGAGCGGGTGGTCCTCGACGATGAAGATGTGAGCAGCCATGACGCGAGCAGGAATAGTGCAAAAGTACGTGTCAGCTTCCTGTGGGAATGCCCGATTCGTGACTCCGGTTTCCCCCATACCCGCCCCTCGCCTAGCCCGGCCCGCCGAGGGCCGCGAGCGGGACGTGGAGGGTCACGCGCGCACCCTCGCCCGGCACGGCCTCGATCCCCATCGTCCCGCCGAAGAGCGCGAGGCGCTCGCGGACGCTGAACAGCCCGAAGCCGCCGTCGGGTTCGGGCGCAACCGCCGCCGGGTCGAAGCCGCTGCCCTCGTCCGAGACCTCGATCGTGAGGTCCTCGCCGTCGCGGAGCGTGACCGTGGCGCGCTCGGTCTCGGCGTGCTTGACGACGTTGAAGAGTAGCTCGCGGACGACCTGGAAGAGGAGCACCCGCATGGCCTCGGCCGGGACCGGGAGGTCGCGCTCGGCCCAGAGCGCGACGTGGAGACCGTGGACCTCCTCCATCTGGGTCACCAGCCATTCGAGGGCGCTCCGGAGGCCCTCGCCCTTGAGCACCGGCGGGCTGATGTCCACGGTGAGCCGCCGCGTCGTCTCGATGGCATCGCCGAGCCAGGCGGCGGCCTGGCGGGCGTCGGCGGCGAGCGCGTCCGCCTCGCCTCCTTCGGCGCGGTCGGCGAGGTGGGTCAGCTTCATCTGGACGCCGAAGAGGAGCTGCTGGAGGTCGTCGTGGAGGACCTGGGCGATGCGGCGGCGCTCCTCCTGCTCGGCCATCGTGAGCGTCGAGGCGAGGGCACGCGCCTGCGCGGTCCGCTCAGCGACGCGCTCTTCGAGGGTCTCGTTGAGCCGGTGTAGCTCGTCGTTGGCGCGCTGGATCTCGGCGGCGCGCAGGACGATATCGGCCTCCATGTGCTCGGCGCGGCGTTCGAGCAGGCGGTGGCCCTCGGCCTCGCGGTCCTCCGCCTGCATCTGGCGGATGAACGGCGTCACGTCCTCGACCCGCATGATGAGGTAGGCGATCTCGCCCTCCGGCCCGAACACCGGGGACGTGACGACGCTCCACCACCGCTCCTCGAACTCGCCGCTCCCCTGATCCCTGCGGATGGGATAGCGCAGGACGTCCATCACGTCGGCGCGGGAGGTGGCGTTCACGCGAGCGAGCGAGGCGCGGAGGCGCTCGGTGCCGTCGGCCTCGGGGTCGTCGGGGTCGTCGGGGAAGACCTCGAAGACGGAGCGGCCGACGATGGCCTCGCGCTCGACGCCGACGGCGGCGAGGTAGGCGTCGCTCGCGGTGACGATGGTGTAGGTCTCGGGGTCGAGGACGAGGTAGAGGCCGGGCGCGCTCTCGAAGAGGGATTGGAAGTGAACGCGGCGGGTTTCCTCGACCTGTCGGCGCTCGGTGTTGTCGCGGAGGACTTTGGCGTAGCCCCGCAGGGTTCCGTCGGGGGCGTGGAGTGCCGTCATCACGCCCGAGGTCCAGAAGCGCGAGCCGTCGCGGCGGACGTGCCAGCGCTCGTTGGAGACGGCACCCTCGCGCGTGGCCGCATGTATCTCGTCCTCGGGCGCTCCGGCGGCGCGGCCCCCCTCGGTGAAGAGGACGGACAGGGCTTGGCCGACGATCTGCTCCTCGGGATAACCGAAGAGGTGCTCGGCCCCCGTATTCCACGAGGCGATCTGCCCGTCGAGGTCGACCATGAAGATGGCGTACTCGTCCACGCCCTCGACGAGAAGGCGGTAGCGCTCCTCGCTCTGGCGGAGCGCATCCTCGGCCTCGCGCCGCGCCGTAAAGTCGACGAAGGTCGCCACCACGCCGTCGATCTTGTTCTCGACCGTGCGGTAGGGGCGGAGCCGGACGAGGAACCACCGGCCGTCGGCGCTCCGCACCTCGCGCTCGACGGGGACGAGGTCGCGGAGCACGGCGCGGGCGTCGTCGGCGAAGGCGGGGTAGTCGAGGTGGTGGGTGAAGTCGGTGATGGGTCGGCCGCGGTCGCTCTCGGCCACATTGAAGAGCCCGCCCACGCGCGGTGTGAACCGCTTGAGGCGGAGGTCGAGATCGAGGAAGAGCGTCCCGACGTCGGAGGCGGCGATGAGGTTCTGGAGGTCGCTGGCGGCGCGCGAGACCTCATCGAGGTTGCGCTTGAGCTCGTTGTTGACGGTCTCGAGCTCCTCGTTGGTGCTTTGCAGCTCCTCCTTGCTCGTCTCGAGCTCCTCGGTGGTCGAGCGGTACTCCTCGTTGATGCTTTGTAGCTCCTCGTTGGTGGCGCGCAGCTCCTCGGTCGAGGCGTCGGCCTCCTCGCGCGTGGCCTGGAGCTGCTCGCGCGTCTGGCGCAGTTCCTCACTGCGCCGGCGGACGGTCGCGCCGCCGGCCCGCTCGCTCTCCGTCGGCTCGACCTCTTCGATGGGGCCGCCCTCGACGAAGACGACGAGCGCGAGCGGGGCCTCCCCCTCGCGCGGCGGGCGCGGCCGGACGACGAGATGCACGCGCCGCGCCGTCCCGTCGAAGCGGACGGCGACGGGCGGGCTGAGTGTGGCCTCGCCCTCGTCGAAGGCGCGGTGGAGCGCGGCCCGGAGCTCGAGCTGAAGCTCGGGGCGGACGAGCGCGGCGAGGTCAGCGGTGGGCGTGCCGCCGGGGTGCTGGAGGAAGCGCCCGGCGGTCTCGGAGAGGTGGAGCACGCGGCGGCTCGCGTCCACGAGCGCGCTCGGCGGGGCGTAGTCTTCGAGCGTCTTGCGGTGGCGCATCGCCTCGCTCGGCCGCTCGGGCGGGGCCTTCACGTCGGGGACGCGGACGCGGGGCGTGGCGAGCAGGCTCGGGAGGTGCGGCAGCACCGCGGCCGGGCGCTCGCGCGCCTGGAAGAGGCGGTGCTCGGCGTCGAGCGCGCGGAAGAACCCATCGCCGGCCGTCTCGGAGGAGCCGAGGAAGAGGAAGCCGCCCGGCCGGAGCGCGTAGTGGACGATGCCGAAGACCTGCCGCTGGAGGTCGCGGTCGAGGTAGATCAGCAGGTTGCGGCAGCTCACGAGGTCGAGCCGCGAGAACGGCGGGTCGCGCAGCAGGCTGTGCGTGGCGAAGAGCACGCAGTCGCGGACAGCGCGGCGGATGCGGACGTGGTCGCCCTCGCGCTCGAAGAAGCGCTCCATGTGCTCGTCCGAGACGTCGGCCTCGACGGCGGCGGGGTAGCGGCCCTCGCGCGCCGTGGCGAGCGCGCCCTCGTCGAGGTCCGAGGCGAAGACCTGGATCACGGGGCGGGCCTCGCGGCGGGCGGCCTCCTCCAAGAGGAGGATGGCGAGCGAGTAGGCCTCCTCGCCGGTGGCGCAGCCCGGCACCCACACGCGGATCGGCTCGTCGCCGCGCTCCTCGAAGAGGCGGGGGATGACCTTCTCGGCGAGGGCCTCGAAGGCGGCCGCGTCGCGGAAGAAGGTGGTGACCGAGATGAGCAGGTCCTGGAAGAGCGCCTGCGCCTCCTCGACGTTCTGGCGGAGGTAGGCGAGGTAGTCGGTGATCTCGCGTATCCGGTGGACTTGCATCCGGCGGCCGAGCCGGCGCAGCACGGTGGTGCGCTTGTACTGGCTGAAGTCGTGGCCCGTCCGCTCGCGGAGGAAGGCCATCACCTCGCCGAGCGCCGCCTCGTCGCCGTCGAGCCGGTCGGGGGGCGAGAGCCAGCGCTTGCTGCGCACCAGGTCGGGCATCCGTGCGGCCAGCTCGCGGACGGGCAGCACGAGGTCGGCCAGGCCGGTGGCAATCGCGCTGCGCGGCATGGACTCGTACTCGGCCTCCGTGGGGTCCTGGACGAGGACGAGGCCGCCGGCCTCCTTGACGGCCTTGAGCCCGAGGGTCCCGTCGCTGCCGCCGCCGGAGAGCAGGATGCCGAAGCCGTCGCCGTGGGTGGCGGCGTAGGAGCGGAAGAACGAGTCGATGGGCGTGCGGTGGCCGCGCGGCTCCTCGAACGGGCGCGCCGAGATCTCGCTGCCGGCGACGACGAGGTGGCGGTCCGGTGGGATGAGGTAGACGTGGTCCGGCTCGAGGGCGATGGTGCCGTTGACCTGCGCGACGGCCATCGCCGTCCGCGCGGCGAGGATCTCGGGGAGGTGGCTCCGGTGCTCCGGCGCGAGGTGGGTCACGACGACGTAGGCGATCCCGAGGTCCGGCGGCACCGTCTCGAAGAACGCCTGCAACGCCTCGACCCCGCCGGCCGACGCGCCGATGCCGGCGACGATCAGCCGGTCGGTCGGTATTGCCGCATCGAGGGAAGGCGTCGGGGCGTCTTCCGCTTCGCCGTTCGCGGCGTGGGTCTGCTGGTCGTCGGGTTCCATGCTCGGCGGGTTCTGCGGGCGGCTTCGCCATCAGCCACCGCTACAGGGATTCCCCTACATGTTGAGGAGAGGGGTTCCCGATCCCAACATACGCAATATCTCCCGCTGCGGCGAACGAGGGCCGGTCTCGCCGACCCCCTGCTTCGCTCGTCCCTCCGGGCACTTCGCGAAGCTGTCCCCCTCAAAATGTCACGGCCCTTGTGAAACGGGACGGTCGTCGCCCGCCCGTCTGCGTGGCGAAACTGCTTGTGCGAGCCGCGTTGGCGGACCTCCTCGAACCCTAGTACACCGAGCAGCCGGATCACCTCCTGCGCCGAAAGGACCGGGACGTTGCCCACTGCTATGCCGCGACCGAGACGAGTTGGGTGCCGACGAACTCGCCCTCTAGCGTCGGCTCCCCGTCCTCCAAGAGCATCTCGATCACCTCGCGCATGTTGGTGTGCAGTTCGTCAAGCGTTTCCGCCTGGGAGTGCGCGCCGGGAAAGCCAGGGACATATCCGACGAGGAGCGAGGTGTTAGGGTCACGCTCGACGACGACGGTGAAGGTCTGCATCGTGATAAGGGTTCGTTTCGAATAGAACGCCGACAATCCCTGCGGGTTACTACCAGCGGAGTGCGCGCTAACCGCGGCATGGCGATGCCTTCGTAGGGACGCGACGCATCGTGTCCTTTCCGGGCTACCTCAGGCGGCGAACAGCGGACGCCGGACCGTCCACACCGCGAGCAAGAAAACTCCGGCGGCGAAGGCGACCGTCACGCCGAGCGTGAGCGCGAGCGGCACGGCGACGCCGGGCGCGGCCTCGGGCAGGTACAGTCCCTGCCGGACGGCGGCGACGCCGTAGAACGCGGGGTTCAGGAGCATCACCGCCCGCAGCGCCGCCGGAACCCCTGTCGCCGGGAAGAACGCGCCTGAGAGGAACCACATCGGCAAGAGGAATAGGTTCATCACCGCGTGGAAGCCGCGCGTCGTCTCGAGCCGCCACGCGATCACGAACCCGAGCGCCGTGAAGGCGAGCGCCAGCGCCCCCGTCGCCGCGAGCACGACGGCCAGCCCGGCGAGGCCCGGCGCGAGGCCGACGAGTGGGGCGAGCGCGAGGAACAGCACCGCCTCGGCCACGGCCAGCGTCGCCCCGCCCGAGACGAGGCCGAGCACGATCACCGTGCGCGGGACCGGGGCGACGAGCGCGGCCTGCAGGAACCCCTCCTGCCGCTCGGTCACCACCGAGATCGTCGAGAAGATCGCGGTGAAGAGCAGGATGAGCGCGATGATGCCGGGGTAGAGGTACTCGAGGTAGCCGACCCCCGCCTCGCCGGGCGCGGTGTTGGGCATCGTGAACGAGCCGTAGAACCCGAGGCCGAGCAGCACCCAGAACCCGAGCGGCTGCACGAGCGCCCCGACGAGCCGGCTGCGGTCGCGGAGGAACTTGGTGATCTCGCGGAGCCACAGCGCGCGAATAACTGTGATCATGAGGCAGAGGTAGGGGCGAACGGCTGTTCGCCCTGTGGAAGCATGGTGCCATTCCGAACCGGGGCGCAAGGCCTTGCGCCCCTACGAGGCCTCTGGGACGGCGAGGGTGTGGCGCTCGAATGAGGCTCCGGTGCGGGCGGCGAAGACGTCGTCGAGCGTCGGGCGGCGGACGGTGGCGGAGGCGACGAGTTCGGGCAGGGCGGCGTAGGCGGCGGCCAGCGCGCCGGGCGCGTCGTCGGTCTCCACCAGCACCGCGTCGCCGACGCGCTGCGAGGCGAGGCCGAGGCGGGTGGCGAGGGCGTCGGCGAGGGCGGCCGGCTCGGCCGTCTCCAGCCACAGCGTCTCGGCCCCCAGCGCGGCGGTGAGCGCCTCCGGCGTGCCGAGCGCGACGAGGCGGCCCCGGTCGAGGATCGCCACGCGGTCGCAGCGCGCGGCCTCCTCCATCAGGTGGGTGGCGACGACGACGGTGGTGCCCTCGTCGCGGCGGAGGCGGGCCAGGGCGGCCCACAGCTCGCGCCGGGCCGTCGGGTCGAGGCCGGTCGTCGGCTCGTCGAGCAGCAGCAGCGGCGGGCGGTGGAGGAGGCCGCGCGCGAGGTCGGCGCGGCGGGCGAGGCCGCCCGAGAGCGTCTTGACGCGGTCCCCGGCCCGGTCGCCGAGGCCGAAGCCGTCGAGCAGCGCATCCATCCGGTCTTCCAGCGCCCTCCCGCTGAGGCCGACGAGGACGCCGTGGCAGCGGAGGTTCTCGCGCACCGTCAGTTCGGCGTCGAGCGCGGGCTGCTGGAAGACGACCCCGAGGCTCCGGCGCACCGCGTCGGGCGCAACGGTCGTCTCATGCCCGAAGACGGCCGCCGACCCGCGCGACGGCGGCATGAGCGTCATCACGATCCGGAAGAGCGTCGTCTTGCCGCTGCCGTTGGGGCCGAGGAGGCCGAACAGCTCGCCGGGCTGCACCTCGAAGGCGAGGCCGTCGAGCGCGCGGTGCGCGCCGTAGGCGTAGCCGAGGTCGCGGACGGCGAGGGGACGAGTCCCGGAGGCAGGGGGCATGGGGCGCGAAACGTAAGGGGTAAAACGTAAGGGTGCCCAGAGCGAGGCGTAGGAGTGAAGCGCCCTCTAGCTACCTATCACTTTGAGTCGCGAAAAAAGGGAAGGTTGCCCGCCTGCGCTCGTAAACAGGCTTGCATCCAAACAATCCTGACCAGCCATGCCGGACAACCTTCGCCTCTACCTCCGTATCCTCACCCACAGGCAGCGGTTCCTCCCCACCGAGCGCAT
>JBBSMV010000107.1:0-9497 GCA_038232975.1 Rhodothermales bacterium | reverse complement strand
GAAGTGCGGGGCCTCGCCGGCCGGGTAGAGCCAGAGCGCCGCGCCCTCGGGCAGGCGGAACCGGCGGAAGCCGAGGTTGAGCGAGTACGCCCCCGGCGAGGCGATGCGGAGCCGCCACAGGCGCGCGCCGTCGGCCAGCGTCTCCCACGTCCCGGCCGTCCGGGCGGAGGTGCGGACCTCGAACGGCTCGGCGAACCGGAGCGGGCCGGGCTTGCCGACAGCCGCGTCGCGCGCCAGGAGCGCGTCGTTATCCACGGCCGGCATCGTGACGCGGGCGACGCGGCCGGGGGCGAGGGCGTCAGCGGCCTGGAGCGAGGCAGGCTGCGAGGCATCGTGCTGGGCCTGGGCCGGGAGCGCGAGCGCGAGCAGGCACGCCGCGAGGAGCGGGTGGCGGAGAGGCATAGGAGGGGCGGGGAGGGACCCGTGAGGTCGCAATATCCTGCCTCTTCGCGCGATCTCCAAATCTTATTTCGCGCCGCGCTGCCCCGCCCCGCTACTCCACCCACACGGCGACCTCGTCCAGCCCTTTGCGCCGGAGGTCCGGCACCGTCGCCTCCGCCGCGGGGTAGCCGACGGGGAAGAGGATGTAGGGCCGCTCGTTGGGGGGCCGGCCGAGGATGTCGTTCAGGAAGCGCATCGGGCTGGGCGTGTGGGTCAGCGTGGCGAGGCCCATCCGGTGGAGCGCCGCGATGAAGAAGCCGGCGGCGATGCCGCAGCTCTCCTGCACGTAGTAGTGCTTCTCCTTCCCCCCGGCCCCGCCCGCGCCGGTGCTCTGGGCGAAGAGGACGACGACCCACGGGGCGGTCTCCAGAAACGGCTTGCGCCAGTCGGTCCCCATCGGCGCGAGGGCTTCGAGCCACTCGGGCGTGGCGCGCTCGGCGTAGAAGGCGCGCTCCTCCTCCTCGGCGGCCTCGCGGACGCGGCGCTTGACGGCGGGGTCGCCGACGGCGACGAAGGTCCACGGCTGCTTGTGCGCCCCGCTCGGGGCCGTGCTCGCCGTGCGGACGGCCAGCTCGACGAGGCGGCGCGGCACCGGCCGCTCCGAGAAGTCGCGGACGGAGCGCCGGGCGTCCATCTCGGCGAAGAACGCCTCGGCGCGGGCCGCCATCTCCTCGTCGGAGAGCGGGCAAAAGGCGAGCGGGGCGCGGGGGAAGTCGCCCATCAGTAGAGCTTCCCCTCGCTGACGGCGGCGAAGAGGTCGAAGGCCTCCTGCGCCTCGTCGCGGAGCACGCCGCCCTCGACTTCGACCGTGGCTCCGCCGAGCGCCTTCATCTGCTCGTTCGAAATCGGAAGCTCGCGGAAGCCGGCCTGGTCGGCGTCGGCAATCGAGGTGCCGAAGACGATCCGGTCGCACTGCGCCCAGTGCGTTGCGGCAAAGCACATCGGGCACGGCTCGGTGGACGAGTAGAGCGTGCAGCCCGAGAGGTCAATCGTGCCCAGCCGCCGGCAGGCTTCGCGGAGGGCGTGGACCTCGGCGTGGGCTGTGCTGTCGGTTGTCGCCCAGACGACGTTGTGGACGGCGCAGACGACCTCGCCGTCTTTCACGACGACGGCCCCGAAGGGACTCTGCCCGTGGCGGACGCCCTCTTTCGCCTGCTCGATGGCGAGGCGCATGAAGGCGAGGTCGGCGGAAGAAGGCATGGGGGTTGGGTAAAACGTAAGGCGTAACCGCGAAGCAGACCGAAGGAAACGTAAGGGTGCTTCGTCGCAGCGCCTCGCTACCGGCACCCTTACGTTTTACGTTTCACGCGCCCCGCTCCTCACTCCAGCTCGAAGGCGACCGTGGCCGTGGCGCGGACGGTGATCTCGCCGGCGGCGTAGGCACCGGGGCTGCCGTCGTCGCTCGCGTCCATCGCCATCTCGGCGCGGGCATACATCACGGGGCGGGGCGGCGGCACGTCCAGCGTCCCCTCGGCGAGGCGGACGACGCGGCCGAGCCGGGCGTCGAGCGCCTCGGCCATGAGCTGCGCCTTGGCGCGGGCGCGGGCGACGGCCTCGCGGAGCGCCGCGTCCTCGACGGCCTCGCGGTTCTGCAGGCCGTACTCGATCCCGTTCAGCTCGTTCGCGCCCTGCTCGACGACCTCGGCGACGAGGCGCGGCACGAGGTCGAGGTCGTCAATCACGACCTTCACGTCGCGCCGGGCGATGTAGCCCTTGCGGACGCGCTCGCCGTTGCGGTAGTCCCACTCCTCGTCGAGCCGGAGGCTCAGGAGCTGAATCTTGCGGTCCTCGATCCCGAGGGCGCGGACGGCGTCCATCGCCCTTTCGGAGGCCTCGGCGTTCTCGCGCCGCGCCGCCTCCGCCGTCTCGGCGCGCGTCACGACGGCGAACTGCACCGTCGCCTCGTCCGGCTCTGCCTCGACCGTCCCCTCGCCGCTGGCGGTGACGGTGCGTTCACCGGGGAACCGGAGGATTGGGGGATCGGGGGATTGGGCAGCCACGAGTGGGGCGAAGAGGAGAAGGAGGAGAGGGAAAAGAGGGCGGGAAGAGCGGTTCATGGTTCGATGCCTTGATGAGCAGACGTAGGGGCGTGCTACGCCCTTCAACGGTCGGGCACCCCGAAAAGGTACGTCCCCGCCGCCGCAGTCCTTCAGGATTCCTCGTTCAGACGAGCCCCCCGGAGGAGAAGCACCGTGTAGAGCACCGCGCCGTAGCCGAAGACGCCGAGCAGCACCCAGAAGCCCGCGCCCAATCCGTCCCCGATGCGCCCGAGCAGGCTGAGCGCCCCGACGAACGCGAACGCCTGGTTGCCCGCGACCACGGCGCGCCCGTAGACCCCGCCGAGCAGCGCGCGCCGGGCCGTCCAGCTCACCACCCCGAAGCCGAGCAGCGCCGCCGCGAGAAGCTGCGGGAAGACCGACCCCGCCGCCGGGTCCACGGTCGCCCCGATCTCTTCGGGAGCGAAGAGGAGCGCCAGGCCGCCGGCGAAAAGCAATGCGGCGTAGAGCGTCACGAGGCTGGAGGTCGTGCTGCTCATGGCGTATTACGGGTCTGGCGCACAAACCGGCGCACCTCGAAGACTGGCACGGTGAGGAACACGGCCGGCAGCAGTCCCAGCACGACGGCCAGCCACGGCCGCCCCTCGAACGAGACGAACAAGGCCGCCACGCCGACCGCAAGCACCGGCACCGACCACACGATCAGCCGCGTGGCTCCATAGCGGTTGATGCGGAGCCACGCGTCCTCGGACTCGAATGCTGCCGCCGACCACACGCCGTAGAACGTGTTGCGCTTCACCTTGCCCAGGAGAAGCGGGATGGAAATGGCGACCGTGGTCAGGGCGCTGAGGACGAGGGCGAGCCCGACGACGAGGTTCAGCGTACTCATGCCAGCATTCAGTAGCTACGGGTTGAGCCGGCCGAGGAGGCGCGGGAAGGGGATCGTCTCGCGGACGTGCGGCAGGCCGCAGACCCACGCGACGGTCCGCTCCAGCCCGAGGCCGAAGCCCGCGTGCGGGACCGAGCCGTAGCGCCGGAGGTCGAGGTACCACTCGAAGACGTCCTGCGGCAGGCCGTGCGCCTTGATCTGGCTTTTGAGAAACGCCAGGTCTGTCGCCCGCTCGCCGCCGCCGACGATCTCGCCGTAGCCCTCGGGCGCGAGCACGTCCATGCCGAGCGCGAGGCGGTCGTCCTCGGGGTCGCGCTTCATGTAGAACGCCTTGACGGCCGCCGGGAAGCGGTGGACGATGATCGGCCGGTCGAAGTGGCGGGTGAGCACAGTCTCGTCGGAGCCGCCGAAGTCGGTGCCCCACTCGAAATCGGCGGCGCTCTGTTTCCACTGCGGGAGGTTGCGCAGCGCCTCCTCGATCTCCTCGAGCCGCCCGCCGATCTCGATCTCGCGCGCGTCGAGCCGCCGCTTCTCGCCCTTCTTGGCCTGGCCGTAGCGGGCGCGCCCCTCGTCGCGCTCGGCAGTCAGCGCCGCCTGCTCGGCTTCGAGGTCTGCGATCTCGGCGTCGAGCATCTGCTGCGTGGCCTCGCTCGTGATGATCTCGACGGCCTCGGAGTAATGGACCCGAGGGAACCCGCCCTCGGCGGCGGTCTCTAGCGCCGCGGTGTCGCGCTCCAGGATCGCCAGCTCGTCGGCGCACTGCGCCAGCACGTCGGATGCGATCCGCACCAGGAGGGCCTCGGCGACGGCCATGTCCATCTCGAGGTCGTAGAAGGCCATCTCCGGCTCGATCATCCAGAACTCGGTGAGGTGCCGCCGGGTCTTGGACTTCTCGGCGCGGAAGGTCGGGCCGAAGGTGTAGATCTTGCCGTGGGCGAGGGCCATTGCCTCGCCGTAGAGCTGGCCGCTCTGCGTCAGGTAGGCCGGCTCGTCGAAGTAGTCCAGCTCGAAGAGCGTGCTCGTCCCCTCGGCCGCGTTGCCCGTCAGGATCGGCGGGTCCATCTGGATGAACCCGTTCTCCTGGAAGTAGGCGTGGACCGATTGGATGATGCGGTTGCGGACGCGCATGATGGCCCACTGCCGTTGCGAGCGGAGCCACAGGTGCCGGTGGTTCATCAGGAACTCGACCCCGTGGGCCTTCGGGCTGATCGGGTACTCCTCGGCGAGACTCAGCAGCTCGGCGGCCGTCGCCTGGACCTCGAACCCGCCGACCTGCCGCTCGTCGGCAACGACCCGCCCGGTGACGCGGAGCGCGCTCTCCTGCGTCGCCGCACCTGCCGCCTCGAAGCTCTGGGCGTCCACGGCGTCCTCGTTCACGACGCACTGCGCCAGCCCGGTGCCGTCGCGGAGGACGAGAAAGGTGAGGCCCTTCGAGCCGCGCTTGTTGTAGAGCCAGCCCTGGAGCGTGACGGTCTCGCCCTCGTGGGCGGCGAGGTCGCGGATGGCGGTAGCGGGTTCGATCATGTGGAACGGGATGAGCGGGCGAGAGGGGCACGCAAAATACGGCGGACCTGGGCGGTCCCACGGGTATCCGTAGGGGCGAACCCACGTGTTCGCCCTTCTGAGGCGTGGCACCAGACCGAGCAGGGCGAACGGCCGTTCGCCCCTACGGTTCGGTGATGGCCCGCAACGCCGCCGAGCTGACGGCCCCCTCGCGCAGGACGACGAGCCGGCCGTCCACGATCTGCACGACCGTCGAGGGCGTGCCGCCGAGCGGGTGCCCGGCGTCCACGGCGAAGTCGGCAGCGTCGAGGATAGCAGCGTCGAGGTCGGCAAAGTCGGAGACGGCCGGGTGGCCGGCGCGGTTGGCGCTCGTCGAGAGAACGGGGCGGTCGGCGGCGGCGATGAGGGCGCGGCAGAACGGGTCCGCCGTCCGCCGCAGCCCGACCGTGCCGGAGACACTCGTGCCGGAGACACTGGTGCCGGAGGCGCTGACGAGGCCGGGCGGCGCAGCCTCGGACGCGTCGAACACGATGGTCACCGGCAGCGGCGGCGCATGCTGCATCAGGCGGCGGTGCGCGGCCGTCAGCCCGGCGATCCACGGCCGGGCGCGGTCCCACGTGTCGGTGAGCGCGAGCATCGGGCGCGCGGCGTCGCGGCCTTTGATGGCGCGGGCGCGGGCCACGGCGCGCGCATCGGCTGGGTCGCAGCCGAGGCCGTAGACCGTTTCCGTCGGGTAGACAATCACGCCGCCCGCGCGGACGAGCACTGCCGCCTGTTCGATCAAGTCCTCCTCCGCTCTTCCGCCCTCCCCCTCTTCCACGCTTTTCTTCACCGCCGGAGCTGCTGCTGCCAGTCGGGCATGCTGACCTCGCCGCTGACGGTGGAGTGGATCAGCTCGAAGTCGCCGAAGCCGAGGCGGTCGACGAAGACGAAGAGGGCGCGGCCGGAGCCGGGGATGTTGTCGTACTCCCAGGTCTCGTGCGGGAGGGACTCGCTGTCGTAGAGCGTCGGGGTGACCTGCGACGGCTGGCCGTACTTGAGGACGGTCCGCCCGCGGTCGGTGCTCCAGCCCTCGGTGAACGAGGTCGAGTAGCGGCTGTCGGCGTACTGAACGAGCTCGTAGAACCGGCGGCGCGTCTCGTTGATCGGGGTGAGCGGGTTCTCGTCGCGGCTGCTCCAGAAGCGGGCGAGGAAGTCGCGCTTGGCGTCGAGGTCGGCGAGGCCGCGCATCTGGGCCTCCTCGCGGTTACTGGCGAGGACGGCGGCGTGGGCGAGGTTGGCCTCGACCTCCTCCTCGGGCATCACCGCGTAGAGGTTCGCCTCGTAGGAGGACCCGTCCTCGTCGGCCGCGGGCTGGACGACGCCGGGGTTGTAGACGAAGAACTTCCGCGCCTGCTCGGCGAGGGCCTCGTTGTTCTCGTCGAGGACCGCGAGCCGGAGGACATAGGACCCGCTCGCCAGGCTGCCGAGGTCGAACTCGCCGACGGCGACGTCGGTCTGCTGCACCCGGCGCTCGGTGCGCCGCTGGAAGTCGGCCAGCGGCTGGGCGAGGCGCGAGGGGGCGAGGTAGGCGAAGAGCGTGTAGGTCTCGCCGTCGAGCGCGGCGCCGAGGCCGTAGACCTCGGCGTAGTAGTAGAGCCTCGGGAGGCCGCGGCCGAAGAGGCCGTTGGGGTTGGGCTGTACCGCGAGGCCGTTCTTGAAGAACGGGTCGGCGGCGTCGTTGGAGCGGCGGATGTCGGCGGCGAGCGCGATGTCCGAGATCATCACCCGGCCCTCCGTGGGGGCCGCGGCGAAGTCGGGCACCGCCACGTCGCTCCGGGCGGCGAAGGCGGGGCGGCCCGTCGCCGCGTCGCCGAGCACGTCCACGCTGAGGACGTACTCGCCCGGCGGGACGGCGGCGCGGACCTGCTGCACGAAGTACTGCCCCTGCACGAGGCCGCTCGTGTCCGGCACCGAGAAGCGGTAGGCCAGCGTGTCGGCGAAGGCCGCCGCGTCGGACGCCTGCGCCAGCCCGCCGGTGGAGGAGCGCCGGAGCGACACCGCCACCGGCAGCACCACCTCGAAGCGCTCCCCGCTCCGCACAAACGGCAGCGCCGAGGCCTCGAAGGCGAGGTACGTCTCGAGGAGCGAGGTCTCGGCGTCGTACTGAAACGCCGCGTGGTCCACGTCGAGCTGGAGCGGCAACAGGGCCGACGGCTGCTGCGCCCACACCGGGGCGGCGGCGAGCAGCCAGAGGCAGAACGACCGGCAGAGCGAGCGGGGCATCGGGCGGAAAACGGGATGGGCTAGAGGGACGGCAATATAACGTGGCGACCGCGCGCGCTCAGGGCACTCGCTCGCCCCCGGTTCGGTGCGCCGGCGGGACGGTCAGACAGTGGACGGTGAGACGAAGTGCCAGCCCTCGGGCGACCACACGGGGTCGCCCCTACGGGTTGAGGCGGAGCCCAACGGTCTCGTTAACTTTGCTGGGTTTCTTTCTTCCCCCATTCCCCCCATGCCCCCCATTCCCCCCCTCCCTCCCACGCCCTCCCACGCCCTCCCGAACTTTGACGCGATATTAGCAGCGCCGCCGCCGCCGGTGCCGTTTCTTGTGCGTTTCGCCTGACGCCGCCCCCGTCCCTCAGCCTCGATTTCTATGAAAGCCCCCGACCCCCTCCACCACCACCTCAGCGACCTCGGCAACGATCGCACCGACACGCTCTACTACCACCTCTCCCCGGCGCGGCTCTACGAAATCTCGCTCCGCCGCGGCGAGGGCCGCCTCGCCGCCGACGGCCCGCTCGTCACCCGGACCGACCCACACACCGGCCGAAGCCCGAAGGACCGCTTCGTCGTCCAGGAGACCGCCACCGAGGACGCCGTGGGCTGGGGCAAGAGCAACGTCCCCGTATCCGAGGAGACCTTCGACCGGCTCCTCGAGAAGATGGGGCAGTACGCCGCCGGGCGCGACCTCTTCGTGCGCGACTGCTTCGCCGGGGCCGACCCGCGCTACCGGCTCCCGGTCCGCGTGGTCACCGAGCTGGCGTGGCACTCGATGTTCGCCTACAACATGTTCCGCCGCCCCGAGGCCGGCGACCTCGACGGCTTCGAGCCGGGCTTCACCGTCTTCGACCTGCCGAACTTCAAGGCCATCGGCGAGCCGGAGATGAACTCCTCGACCTTCATCATCGTCCACCTGACGCGGCGGCTCGTCATCATCGGCGGGACGCACTACGGCGGCGAGATCAAGAAGTCCATCTTCTCGGCGCTCAACTTCCTCCTGCCGGCCGAAGGCGTCCTGCCGATGCACTGCTCGGCCAACGTCAACCCCGACGACCCCGCTGACGTCGCCGTCTTCTTCGGCCTCTCGGCCACCGGCAAGACCACGCTCTCGGCCGACCCCGAGCGCACCCTCATCGGCGACGACGAGCACGGCTGGAGCGACGAGGGCGTCTTCAACTTCGAGGGCGGCTGCTACGCCAAAGCCATCCGCCTGAGCCCCGAGGGCGAGCCGGAGATTTACGCGACCACCAAGGAGTTCGGCACCATCGCCGAGAACGTCGTCCTCGACGCCGAGCGCGCCATGGACTTCGACGACGCGACGATCACCGAGAACACGCGCCTCTCCTACCCGCTCCACTTCATCCCGAACGCGAGCGAATCCGGCATGGCCGGCCACCCGCGCACGATCCTGATGCTGACGGCCGACGCCTTCGGCGTGCTCCCGCCGGTCTCGAAGCTGACGCCCGCGCAGGCGATGTACCACTTCCTGAGCGGCTACACCGCGAAGGTCGCCGGCACCGAGCGCGGCGTGACCGAGCCGCAGGCGACCTTCAGCGCGTGCTTCGGCGAGCCGTTCATGGTCCGCCCGCCGAGCGTCTACGCCGAGATGCTCGGGCGAAAGATCCGCGAGCACGACGCGCAGGTCTTCCTCGTCAACACCGGCTGGACCGGCGGCCCCTACGGCACCGGCTCCCGGATGAAGCTCGCCCACACGCGGGCGATGGTCCGCGCCGCCCTCGCCGGCAAGCTGAACGACGTGGAGACCGTGACCGACCCGGTCTTCGGCCTCCACGTCCCGACGCGCGTCCCGAACGTCCCCGACGCCGTGCTCAACCCGCGCGAGACGTGGGACGACGAGGCCGCCTACGACGAGAAGGCCCGGAAGCTCGCCCAGATGTTCGCCACGAACTTCGAGCGCTACGCCGCCGAGGCCTCCGACGAGATCGCCGCCGCCGGCCCGACCGCCGAGACGGCCTGATACCGAACCCGGTTGCTCCGTATGACCCTGGTCGTAGCAACTGTGTTGTGAGTCAAGCTACGGCGACGACTTTTTCCTCCCAAGCCGCTCCGTCGCGTACCATCGCATTGCACGTGACCAAGAGCTTCCGCATACACGCCACGAGCGCCACCGGGCGTCCGTCCGCCCGCCCCTTCGGTTTGCCCTTCGCCACCAGCCGCTCGTAGAGCGCCCGGACCGGCGGGTTCGAGCGCACCGCCGCCAACGCCCCCATGTAGAGCGCCGTGCGCACGCTGCTCCGCCCGCCCCACACTCCACCACCGACGGTGGTGGTGCGCTGCCCCCGGAACGCCCCGCTGTCCCGGTTCAACGGGGCCACCCCGACGAGCGCCGCGATCTCCCGCCGCGTGAGCTGACCCAGTTCCGGCAACTCGGCCAAGAGTGTCGT
>JBBSMV010000106.1:0-9545 GCA_038232975.1 Rhodothermales bacterium | reverse complement strand
TCGGCGAGGAAGGCGTCGAAGTCGCGCCGGAAGGTCTTGATCTCGGCCGAGCCGATGTCGTTCATCATCGCGCTCAGCCGCACCTCGCCGTAGTCGAAGTCCACCAGCCGGCGGAGCGCCGCCTCGTCGGTCAGCTCGAGGAGGAGGAAATACTGCGCCGCCAGGTCGGCCGAGGCGGGGAGCCGGTAGGCGGCGGCCGAGTCGGCGCGGAGGGCGCGGTTGAGCTGCTTCAGGAGGTCGGCCGGCGAGACGACGCGCTTGACCGGCGGCTGCGCCGCGAGGTAGCCCTCGACGGCCTCGACCGTCCGCAGCAGCGCCGGGTCCTTGAAGGCGTCCGGCGCGTCGGCCGTCAGCAGGACCTCGAAGCGGAACGGCGAGACGACGTGCTCCTCGAAGAACCGGATGTCCTGGTAGACCTGCGTGCGCGGCCCGAGGTCGTCGTTGATGTACGAGTTCACCCGGAGCCGCGACGCGCCGACGAGGCTGAGGGCGCAGACCAGCACGGTGGCGACGACAATCGCCTTGGCCCGGCGCTCGGCGAAGCCGTCGAGCCACGCGAGGAACCGGGTGAAGCCGCCGAGGCTGAGGCGCTCGATCTGCTCGGGCCGGGGCGTCTTGGTCCAGAGCAGGACCGTCGTCACGAGCGCCAGCGAGAGGCCGAACGTCAGCATGACGCCGAGCGCGGTGAACGCGCCGAAGCGCTTCATCGGGACCACCTGGCTCGTCGCCAGCGTGCCGAAGCCGATGGCCGTCGTGACGCTCGTCAGCAGCGTCGCCGCGCCGAGGCGGGCCGCCATCTGCCGGACCGCGGCGCGCTTGCTCAGCCCCTGCCCGAGGCCGTCGTAGAACTTCGCCAGCAGGTGCAGCGAGTCGGCCACCGCCACGACCAGGATGATCGCCGCCAGCGTGCTCGTCAGCACGTCAATCGAGGAGCCGAGCAGCATCATCGAGGCAATCGTCCAGAGCACCCCGAGCCAGACGACGGTGATCGGGAGCACCACCCCGCGCACGTTGCGGAACATCCAGGCGAGCACCAGCACGATGACGAGCGAGGCCAGGGCAATCGAGCGGACGACCTCCGTCTGGAGCAGCGTCACGTAGGCGTTGCGGAGGTACGGGTAGCCCGACCACCGGAAGGCGTAGCGCCCGGCGAACGGCGCGAGGGCCGCCTGCGCCGCCTCGATGATGGCCCCGCGCGTGCCGTAGGAGTTCAGCTCCGGGCGGATGCGGATGAAGAGCGCCGTCGCCGTCGCCTCGCGGTTGACGACGTAGCCCGCCGCGAGCGAGTCGCCGAGCACCTTCGCCCGGATGGCCCGCAGCGAGTCCGGGTGGTCCACGATGGCCCCGACAAGCCCAGCGACCTCGACGCCCTCGGCCGTCGCGCGCAGGTTCTCGATGGACGTCACCGAGGCCACGTCCTCGACGCCCTCGATCTGCTTGAGCGCCTCGGTCATCGCCCGGAGGTCGCGCAGCGTCTCGAAGGCGAACACGTCGTCGGTCTCGAAGCCTACGACGATGAAGGCGTCGTCCGGCTCATAGTCCTCGGTGAACGCCTTGTATTCCTGGATCGCCGGGTCGTGGGCCGGGAGGAAGTTCTCGAGGTTGTAGTCGAACCGGACCCCGCCGACGAGGAGGTAGACGCCCGCCGCGAGCGAGAGCGCCACGAGCGCGCCGAAGACGAGGCGCGGGTAGCGGAGGAGCAGGTCGGCAATGCGCTGCATGCGGGGCGGGGGAGAGGGGCAGGATGTACGCTGCCTGCCCCTGCCGGGTCTTGAAGCGACGGGGAATAGCGCGATGCGTCTGTCTATGCCGGGCGTTACGTCGTCAGACGAGGATCGACGGGGAACGGCTGGGCGTCTCCGATCTCTAGCTCCCCGAAGCGTGGGTGCGTCGGATTCAGGAGCACGTTCCGCTCGTGCGGCACCACCGCGCTCGGCACGACGAGCGCGACGGACCGCCGCGCGTCGAACCAATCGGCCCCGAGCGTCTGTGTCGACGCCGGGGACGGCCACGCCTGCCAGTCCGCCGGGAGGTCGTCGGGGCGCAGCACCTCGACGTGCCCGCCGTCGGTGAGTGCGTCCGGGATCGTCACCGGGATCAGCACCACCCGGAGGCGGTACGCTGGGCCCGGAGGCGGTGCGCTGGGCGCAGCACGGGCAGCGCCCGGCGGCTCGTCGGCGGAGCAGCGGGGGCTGGAGGCGCTGGCCGAGGCGATCCTAGCGCCGCGCGCGCGGCCGACCCCGAGGCCGAGGACGCGTCCGCGCTGGCCTACGCCCTCGGCGGGCTGCACCGGCTGGACTACGATGATTCCCTCGGCGAGCGAGGCGGTGCTGGCGACGCTGTGGGGGCGCTGGCGCTGGCGGTGCTGCCGGAGGCGCTGCGGGCCACAGCCGAGGAGGCGCTGGAGGTCGGGGCGGTGCAAGTTCTGCGCTGAGCTAGGCCCGCACCACGCGAGCAAACCGCCGCTTGCCGACCTTCAGCACGTAGGGTGCCCCCGCAAGCTCTACCTCGTAGTACGGGTCCGTCACCTTCTCCTCGTCCACCGAAACGGCGTTCTGCTCGACGAGCCGCCGCGCCTCGCCGTTCGAGGAGGCAAACCCTGCCTGCCGTATCAGCTCCACGATCCCCACCGCCTCGCCCTCGACGGCGACCTCCGGCATCTCGTCCGGGACGCCGCCCTGAATCACGGTCTTCTCGAAGTGCTCCCGCGCCGCGTCGGCGGCCTCGGCCCCGTGGTACATCCGCACAATCGTCCATGCTAACTCGTGCTTGGCATCGCGCGGGTTCTCATCGGCAAACTGCTTCAGTTCGGGTAGGCGCTCGGTCGGGGCGTCGGTGGCGAGCTCGAAATAGCGGTAGATCAGCGCGTCGGGGATCGAGAGCGTCTTGCCGTACATCTCCTCGGGTGGCTCGGCGATGCCGATGGTGTTGTCGAGCGACTTCGACATCTTCTCGACACCGTCGGTGCCCGCGAGGATGGGCATCGTGAGGCAGACCTGCGGCTCCTGCCCGGCGGCGCTCTGGAGGTCGCGCCCGACGAGCAGGTTGAAGGTCTGGTCGGTCCCGCCCAGCTCCACGTCGGCCCTCAGCTCCACCGAGTCCTGGGCCTGGGCGAGCGGGTAGAGGAATTCGTGGACCGAGATCGGCACGCCCTCGCGGTAGCGGGTCTCGAAGTCGTCGCGCTCGAGCATCCGGGCGACGGTGTAGCCCGAGGCGAGGCCGATCACGTCGGCGAAGCTCATCGCGCCGAGCCACTCGGAGTTGTACCGGATCGCGGTCCGCTCCGGGTCGAGGATGTGGGCGGCCTGCTCGAAGTAGGTCCGCCCGTTGGCGCGCGTCTCCTCGGCCGTGAGCGCCGGGCGGGTCTTGGACTTTCCGCTCGGGTCGCCGATCATCGCGGTGAAGTCGCCGACGATGAGGACGGCGGTGTGGCCGAGGTCCTGGAACTGCCGGAGCTTGCGGAGCACGACGGCGTGGCCGAGGTGGAGGTCGGGCCGGCTCGGGTCGCAGCCGAGCTTGACCACGAGCGGCGTGCCGGTCTGCTCGGCCCGCGCCAGCTTTTCGGCGAGGGCGTCCTCGGGGATGATCTGCGCCGCGCCGCGCCGGATCTGGGCGAGCTGCTCGGCGATGGGGGGAAACGTCATGGGTCAGGAGTCGGAGGTCGGGAGTCCCTGGTCTAGAGGTGGACGATGGTACGGACACCCGCCGCCCGACCCTGGACACCTGACCGCTCTATTTCATGAGCCGGTCGAGGCGGCGCTTGGACTCGCGCTCGGCGATGTCGTGGCGCTTGTCGTGGAGCTTCTTGCCGCGCGCGAGCGCGACCTCGACCTTCGCCCAGCCCGCCTTGAAGTAGATGCGGAGCGGGACGATGGTCAGCCCCTTCTGCTCGGTGCCCTTCTTGAACTTCTCGATCTCGCGCTTGTGGAGCAGGAGGCGGCGCGGGCGGGCCGGCTCGTGGTGGGCGTAGTGGCCGTAGGGCGCGATGTGGCAGTTCAAGAGCTGCATCCCAGCCTCGTCCACGGCGCAGAACGCCTCCTGGAGGTTCACCTTCCCCGCCCGCAGCGACTTCACCTCGGACCCCTTCAGCTCGATCCCCGCCTCGGCCCGGTCGAGCAGCTCGTACTCGTGCCGCGCCCGGCGGTTGGTGATGATGACCTTGACGTTCTCGGACACGGTAGACGGTGGACGGACGGTGAGACGGGGAACGGTGAGACGGGTGCTGCCCCGGCCAGGGCGACCACATGGGGTCGCCCCTACAGGCGCGAAGCGCGACGGTCTCGGTAACTTTCTAGTTTTTCCTTCTCTCTCCTCTCTCCTCGGGTGGCACGACGACGAACGGAATCTCCGGCAGCGCCTCGAGCGCGCGGTGGTAGAAGAGGTGGTTCACCCACTCGTCGAGGCCGTTGTGCGCCCAGCCCGCGAGCGTGACGCCGCCCGTGCCGGGGTCGGTGCTGCCGGCATCGGCGGGCGCGTCGTGGCCGAGGGCGATGTCGCGGAGGAGCCGCGCCTCGTCCGGCGTGAGCGTGCCAGCGGGGGCGGCGAGAAGCGCCCACACGAAGGGCCGCGTCGTCAGTTCGAACCACTCCCGCCCGAGGTCGAGCACGAGGGCCTCGCCTGCGCCGGCCGCCGGGCCGTCGCCCGGCGCGTCCTCCCCCACCGTCAGCACGGCGTCGAGGCCCGTCCCGGACGCCGAGCCGGGACCGGCCGAGGCAGCGGGGGCGAGCGGGACGAAGGTGGGCTGCGCGTCGTACAGCTCTTTGAGCACCACCTGCGCCAGGAGCGCCTCCTGCGCGAAGCGCGGGTCGAGGCCGACCCGGTGGACCGCGTCGAGCGCACTGCGGACGTGGAGCCGGACCGGCGCGCCGGCCCCGCCGACGAGCGCCACGCCGGGGACGACCGCGAACGCGTCGGGGTCGCGCAGCACGGCCAGCGTCTCGGCGAAGGCGAGGTCGGCCTCGCCCGTGCGGACGAGCCGCTCGCCGTCGTGGAGCGGGGCCGTGGTCCAGCCGGTGACGGCTCCGCCCGCCGCCCACGCCTCGGCGAGCGCGCGGGCAGCGGGGAGGTCGGGGACGACGAGACGCATGGGAATGGCGAGCTACGGGTGTCGAATGCCGAAGGAGTGCTGGATAGGACCACTCGTCATTCGACACTCGAACCTCGTCATTACTTTCGGCCTTTTTCCTGGATGCGGGCGGCCTTGCCGCGGAGGCCGCGGAGGTAGTAGAGCTTGGCGCGGCGGACGCGGCCCTCGCGCAGGCGCTCGATCTTCGCCAGCTTCGGCGAGAAGAGCGGAAAGATGCGCTCGACGCCGATGCCGCCGGAGACCTTGCGCACGGTGAAGGTCTTCGTGCTGCCGTGGCCGGCGCGCGCGATGACGACGCCCTGGAACTGCTGGATGCGCTCCTTGTCGCCTTCGATGACGCGGACGTGGACGTTGACCGTGTCGCCGGGCTTGAAGTCCGGGATGCCGTCGCGGAGCTGCGTGGCCTCGACGAGGTCCATCAGTTCGTTTGCCATGATCGTTGGGGGTTCGGGGTGGGAGTGTGGCCGGGAGTTCTTCCTCTGGCACGCGGGGCTAGGCTAGTAAGTCGGGGCGGCGCTCCTGCGTCAGGCGGAGGCGTTCGGCCTCGCGCCACTGGTGGATGCGGTCGTGGTCGCCGGAGAGGAGGACCTCGGGGACGGCCTGGCCGCGGACCTCGGCCGGGCGGGTCCAGACCGGCGCGCCGAGCAGGCCGTCCTGGAACGAGTCCGAGAGCGCCGACTGCGCGTCGCCGAGCACGCCGGGCATGAGCCGCACCACGGCGTCGGTGAGCACGAGCGCGGGCAGCTCGCCGCCCGAGAGCACGTAGTCGCCGACCGAGACCTCGCGCGTGACGAGGGCATCGCGGACGCGCTGGTCAATGCCCTTGTAGTGGCCGGCCAGGAGCAGGAGCCGCGACCGCAGCGAGAGCACATTGGCGAGCGGCTGGTCGAGGAGCTCGCCGTCCGGCGTGAGGAAGATGACCTCCTCCCCGCCGTCGGCGGTGCCCGCCTCGGCCCACTCCGCCCGGACCGCCTCGATGCAGGCGAAGAGCGGCTCGGGCTTCAAGACCATCCCGCCGCCGCCGCCGAAGGGGTAGTCGTCAACGGTCCGGTGCCGGTCGCCCGTGAAGTCGCGCAGGTCGTGTACGCGGATGTCAACGAGGCCCTTGCGCTGGGCGCGCTGGAGGATGGAGTGCTCCAGCGGCCCGGCGACGAGGCCGGGGAGCGCGGTGACGATGTCGATTCGCATCAAAGAACAGGGCCGACTTTGGAGTGGTGATTTTAGATTTTGGATTGGTTCTCTGAATCCAAAATCCCCAGTCCAAAATCAAAAATCGAGGAGGCCTTCAGGTGGGGCGAGGGTGAGCTGCCCCGCGCCGAGGTCTACGTCGGTGACGATCTCGGCCACGTCGGGCACGAGCGCGTCGGGCCGGCCGTCGCGGCGAACGACGAGGAGGCGCTGCGCCCCGCCTTCGAGCACGTCGGCCACGGTCCCGACCGACTCGCCGGCCTCGGTGACGACGGCGAGGCCGATGAGGTCGTGGAGGAACACCTCGCCGTCTTCGAGCGGCGGCAGGTCGGAAGCCTCGGCCCAGACGCCCAGGCCGCGGAGCGTCTCGGCGGCCTCGCGCCCGGCGACGCCCTCGAACGAGACGAGGGCGGCGAGGCCGCGCTTCGTCGGCTGAAACCGGACGGACTGGACGGTGCGGGGCTGCGCCGTCTCGGCCGCCCGGCCGAGGAACACCTGCTCCAGCGCCGCGAGGCGCTCCGGGTCGTCCGTCTCGGGGACGACCTTGACCTCGCCGAGCATGCCGTGGGGACGCCCACAGGTGCCGACGAGGAGGAGGCTATCGGTGCTGGCCGGGGTCATGGGCGAGGGGCTACGCGGACTTCTCTTCGTCCGCTTCGGGTTCGGTCTCTTCGGCCTCGGCGGCGGCCTCGGTGGTCTCGGTCGTGCCGGCGGCCTCGGGCGCGCTCGCCTCGGCGCGCATCGCGGCGTCCGACGCCTCGGTCACCTCGGCGACGGTGGCCTCGCCGCCCTCGGCCTCGACCTCCTCGACGACGGGCTGGTCGGCGGCAGCGGCGGGGGCGCTCGCCGGGACCTCGTCGGCGGACACCGCGACGGTCTCGGCTCCGGCTTCGGCGGCTTCGGCCTCGGCGGCAGCGGCGATCTCGGCTCGGGCGGCGGCCTCTTTTTCCTGGCGCGCGGCCTCGGCCTCCTGACGGGCCTTCGCCTCGGCCTCGGCCCTCTGGCGGGCTAGCTCGGCCTCGCGCTCTTTCCGCTCCTCTTCGAGCCGCTTGCGCTCGGCCTCGGCCGTCTTGCGCTCGGCCTCGAGCGCCTCGCGGCGGCGGTCGGCGGCGGTGGTCTTGGCGGCCGTGTCCTGGCCGGCGCGGTGCTCGCGGAAGGCGGCGAGGGCCTGCTCGATCTCGTCTGCGGGCTTGCCCTTGCGGAGCAGGTGGAGCTGGAGCATCAGCCCCTGGTCCGAGAGGAGGTTGCGCACGGTGTGGCTCGGCTGCGCGCCCTGCTGGAGCCAGTAGAGGATACGGTCCTCCTTGAGGGCGACCTCGGCCGGCTCCTTGACCGGCTCGTAGCGGCCGAGGTCCTCGATGAAGCGGCCGTCGCGCGGGCTGCGGGCGTCGGCCGCGACGAGGGCGAAGATGGGGCGCTGTTTCCGGCCGAGCCGGCGCAGGCGGAGTTTGACTGCCATGAGGGGAGGTTCTGGTTTGGGGTAAGAGGTTTGGGGGTATGGGAAAGGGTCGCGGGAGCAGGTACTCCTAACCTCCGACCTACAACCCATAACCCGAATCAGCGTCCGCCGAGGAGGCCGCTGAGGTCGGCGGTGCGGCCCTTCGAGGCCATCTTGCTCATCGTCTTCATCATCTTCTTCATCTCGCGGAACTGCTTGAGGAGCTGGTTGACGTCCTGCACCTGGAGGCCAGAGCCTCGGGCGATGCGCTGGCGGCGGCTGCCGTTGATGACGTTCGGGTTCTGGCGCTCCTCGGGGGTCATGCTCTGGATGAGGGCCTCGATGTGGACAAAGGCGTCGTCCTCGACGTCGAGGTCCTGGATCTGCTTGCCGACGCCGGGGATCATCCCGAGGAGGTCCTTCAAGGACCCCATGTTCTTGATCCGCTGGAGCTGGGTGTAGAAGTCCTCGAGGTTGAAGTCCTGGCTGCGGATCTTCTTCTGGAGCTTCTCGGCCTCGGCCTCGTCGAACTGCTCCTGCGCGCGCTCGACGAACGAGACGATGTCGCCCATGCCGAGGATGCGCTGGGCCATGCGCTCGGGGTAGAACTCGGCGAGGGCGTCGAGCTTCTCGCCCATCGAGGCGAACTTGATCGGCTTCTCGACCACGGTGCGGATCGAGAGCGCCGCGCCGCCGCGCGTGTCGCCGTCGAGCTTGGTCAGCACGATGCCGTCCACGTCGAGCCGGTCATTGAAGGCCTTGGCCGTGTTGACGGCGTCCTGCCCGGTCATGGCATCCACGACGAAGAGGACCTCGTCAGGCTCGGTGGCGGCCTTGATGTCGACGACCTCCTGCATCATCTGCTCGTCCACGTGGAGGCGGCCGGCGGTATCGATGATGACAACGTCGCGGCCCTTGCGGCGGGCCTCGGCGACGGCCTCCTTCGCCACGCGCACCGCGTCGGAGAGCGGCACGCCGTCGTCGCCGCGGAGCGCGAAGACGGGGACGTTGATCTGGCCGGCGAGGGTCTCGAGCTGGTCCACGGCGGCCGGGCGGTAGACGTCGGCGGCGGCGAGGAGCGGGCTGCGGCCCTGGCTCTTGAGGTGGCGGGCGAGCTTGGCGACGAACGTCGTCTTGCCCGATCCCTGAAGGCCGGCCACGAGGATCACCTGCGGCGGGCGCTGCGGCTTGTTCAGCTCCACGTGGACCTCGCCGAGGAGGAAGACCAGCTCGTCGTAGAGGATCTTGACGAACTGCTGGCCCGGCGAGACGGCCGTGAGCACGGCCTCGTCGGTGGCCTGGTCCTTCACGCGGTCGGTGAAGGCGCGGGCGACCTGGTAGTTGACGTCGGCGTCGAGGAGCGCGCGGCGGACCTCGCGCATCGTCTCGGCGATGTTGAGCTCGTTGATCCGGCCCTGGCCCTTGACATTCTTGAGGGCGACGTCGAGCTTGTCGGAGAGACTTTCGAACATGGCGCGCAGTGGGGATGAGGGGCGGAGACCGCAAGGCTTCTGCGGTGCCGGAGGCGGAGCCGTCGAGCACGGCCGTACCCCAGCGGCGGATTCCGGACTGGGCAGCCCCGAAAATACGGCACGAGGCCCCGCCCGCCGTGCAGACGCGGCGAAGAAAGGTCCGCTCGGGCAGGGCGGGGTCCCGCGCGAGCACAGCCGCCTACTGCACGAGCGTCAGCCGGCCCGTCTCGACCTGCCCCCCGGCCACCAGCCGCCAGACGTACACCCCGCTCGGCAGCCCCCCCGCCGCGAACCGCACCGCGTGCCGGCCCGCCGCCAAGGTGCCCTCGGCGAGCCGGGCCACCTCGCGCCCGCGCACGTC
>JBBSMV010000105.1:0-9591 GCA_038232975.1 Rhodothermales bacterium | reverse complement strand
GTCGCCGCCGTCCCCGACGGGTTCGACCACGTCGCCGACCTCTCGGCGCACGCCGGGGAGGACCTCGTTACCCTCACCGCCCGGAGCGGCGCGACGGTGTCGGCCCCGCTCTGCCACCGCTTTCTCGGCCTGTGAAACGTGATTCGTGGAACGTGACTCTGGCCTCCACCGCCTCAGCCAGCGCCCTCACGCACGCGAAGCCTTCTGAAGGAAAATCTATCGTCTTGGCCGTCCAGACACCGCCTACCTGAACCCGCATGACTTCCCCGTTCCGCACGGCGCGCCCCGTCTGGCCCTCCGGCCGGGCTGCGGAGATGAACCGCTTCGTCGGCTTCCGCGCCGTGCTGCCCGCCACCGATGCCCGCCCGGTGGTGCTGCACGTCGCGGCCTCCTCGGTCTACCGGGTCTATCTGAACGGCGGGTTCGTCGGGCACGGGCCGGCGCGCGGTCCCCACGGCCGCTTCCGCGTGGATGCGTGGCCCCTGGAGGCGGGGCTTCGGCCCGGCGAAAACCTCCTCGCCGTCGAGGCCGTCGGGTACAACGTCAACAGCTACTACCTCCTCGACCAGCCGGCCTTCCTCCTGGCCGAGGTGCGCGCCGGCGACGCCGTGCTCGCCTCGACGGCCGCAGAGCCGGCCCCCGCGGAGGCGGGCGGCGTCCGGTTCGAGGCGACCCTCCTCGACGACCACGTGCAGCGGGTCGAGCGCTACAGCGTGGCGCGCACCTTCTCCGAGGCGTTCCGCCTCCGACCCGGCGTCCACGCCTGGCGCACCGACCCCGCCGCGCCGTTCGAGGCCGTGCCGTGCGAGGCGGGCGAGGTGCCGCCGTCCGACCCACGGGTCCTCCTCCCCCGCCGCGTCCCCTATCCCGACTTCCGCTGCGTCGAGCCGGAGCGCATTGTCGCCGCCGGGCGGCTCGAGCGCGGGGCGATGCCAGCCGAGCCGTACCGCGACTGGACGCTCACCGGCCTCGGTCCCGACCTCAAGGGGTACCGCGAGGACGCGCTGGAGGTCACACCCTCGCTCGACTGGCAGGCCGTCCGCACCGTCACGCGCGAGAGCGTGGACGCCCCGTTCTCCGGCGAGCTCGACCTAGCAGCCCCAACCTTCCGCCTGCTCGACTTCGGGGTCAACCGGACCGGGTTCATCGGCCTGCGGCTCCGTTGCCCCGCGCCGACGCGGCTCTACGTGCTCTTCGACGAGGTCCTCTCCGACGGCCGCGTGGACCCCAGACGGCTGCGCTGCCTGAACCTCCTCGACTGCCAGATCGCGCCCGGTAGCTACGAGTTCGAAACGTTCGAGCCGTACACCTTCCGCTATCTGGAGCTCGCCGTGCTGGAGGGAGCGTGCGCGGTCGAAGGCGTGTGGCACCGGCTCTACGACAACCCTGAGGCCGACCGCGCCGTGTTCGCCTCCGGCGACGCCCGCCTCGACCGGCTCTTCGAGGCCGGGCGCGAGACGCTCCGCCAGAACGCGCTCGACCTGCTCACCGACTGCCCCTCGCGCGAGCGCGCCGGGTGGCCGTGCGACAGCTTCTTCACGGCCCGCGCCGCCGCGCTGCTCACCGGCAGCACGGCCGTCGAACAAGCGTTCCTCGAGAACTACGCCCTCGCCCCGCCGCTCGGCAGCCTGCCCGCCGGGATGCTCCCGATGAACTACCCCGCCGACCACCCCAACGGCGACTTCCTCGGTGCGCGCGACGCGCAGTTCATCCCCAACTGGCCGCTCTGGCTCGTGCTCCAGCTCGAGGAGTACCTCTACCGCAGCGGCGACCGCGCGCTCGTCGCCACGTTCGAGCCGAAGCTCCGCGCCCTCTTCGACTGGTTCGAGCCGTTCGCCAACGCCGACGGCCTGCTCGAAGACCTCGCCGGCTGGGTCTTCGTCGAGTGGTCGAAGGCGAACGAGTTCGTCGGCGGCGTCAGCTACCCGACGAACATGCTCTGGGCGGCGGCGCTCGACGCAGCCGGGCGGCTCTACGATGAGGCGGCCTGGCGCGACCGGGCACGCCGCCTCCGTGCCACCATCGCCGAGCAGTCCTTCGACGGAGCGTTCTTCGTGGACCAGGCCGTGCGCGAGGAGGGCACGCTCCGCCTCACCGATCACCGCACCGAGGTCTGCCAGTACTACGCCTTCACCTTCGGGGTGGCCTCGCCCGCGACGCACGGCGCGCTGTGGGAGACGCTGCGCCGCGACTTCGGTCCCCAGCGCGACGCCGAGCGGACGCACCCGGAGGTCCACCCGGCCGCGATGCTCAACGGCTATTTCCTGCGCATCGCGCTCCTGGAGCGCTACGGCCGGGGAGCCCAGGCGCTCGGCGAAGCGGTGGACTATTTCCTCCCGATGGCCGAGGCGACAGGCACGCTCTGGGAGCACAGCGGGGCCTGGGCGAGCTGCTGCCACGGGTTCGCCTCCCACGTCGTCGTCACGCTCTGCCGCCAGGTGTTCGGGCTGGAGCGGGACGCCCTGGAAGCCGCACGCCGTGCTACGTGAGGCGTGAACCCGGCCGCCAGCGTTTCGGAGGCTACGCCTCCTTCCCTGACGCCTTCGCCGCGCGCGCCTCGACCTCGGCCCCGGCCCGCAGGAGCGCGACGGCGCTCTTGGCGTCCTCGATCTCCCCACGACGCGCCATCGCCACGGCCTCGGCGAAGGGCAGGCGGAACGGCTCGACGAACTCGTCGTCGTCGGTCCCCGACGGGGCCTCGCTCAGGTCCTCGGCCAGGAACAGGTGGATCACCTCGTTGCTGTAGCCGATGCACGGGTAGGTCACCCCGAGCGGCGTGAGGGTCTCGGCCGCGAAGCCGGCCTCCTCCTGCAGCTCGCGCACCGCCACCTCCGCTGGGTCCTCGCCGGCGTCGATCTTCCCGGCCGGGACCTCGACGAACTCGCGCCCCGGCGCGTAGCGGTACTGCCGGAGCAGCACCGTCGTCCCGTCCTCGAAGAGCGGCACCACGGCCGCCGCGCCGGGATGCTCGATCCACTCGCGCACCGACTCCTCGCCGTCGGGCAGCACGACCGTGTCGCGGAAGGCTTTGAGGAGGACACCGTCCACGAGCAGTTCGCGGTCTTTGAGCGTTTCGGTGAGATTCATGTTCACAATTGGTTTCTGAGAACAGAAGATAGGCTGTTCACTTAATGTGATACGTGAAGCATAGCGGTCGCGGCGGCGGCGAGGGCGGCGGTCTCGGCGCGAAGGCGGCGCGGGCCGAGCGAGGCGACGTGCCACCCGGCGGCCTCCGCCTCGGCGACCTCACCGTCGCTGAAGCCGCCCTCGGGACCGACGAGAATCGTGACGCCCGCGCCGGAGTTCCGCGCCAGCACACGCGGGAGGAGGGCGTCCAGGCCGGCGGCCTCGTGGCAGAGGATGCGGAGACCCGAGGCGCGCCCGGCGAGGACGGCGGCGAGCGGCGTCGGCTCGGCGAGCGCGGGCAGGCGGCTCCGGCCGCTCTGCTTGAGGGCAGCGACGAGGATGCCCGCGAGCCGCGCCGGTTTGAGGCGCGCCCGCTCCGTCCGCTCCGTCTCGAGCGGGACGATCTCCGTCACCCCCAGCTCGACGGCCTTCTCGACGAACGTCTCGAAGCGGCCGGCATTCTTGAGGACGCCGAGGCCGAGCACGAGCGGGTGCGCCGGCTCGCCGACCTCGCGCTCGGCGCTCACGATCTCCCCCGCCGCGCCGCGCTTGCCCGCCTCGGTCAGCCGCACCCGGTAGCGCCCGCCGGCCCCGTCCACGACCACGATCTCGTCGCCGACCGCGTGGCGGAGCGCGCGGACGGCGTGCTGCGCCTCGTCCTCTGGCAGCACGAGGCGGCCGTCGCTGAGGTTCTCGGGCGGCGCGTAAAACGTCGTCGTCATGGGCACTCCCAAAGCTACAAACCCACAGATAGGCCGACGTGGACCCGGCCGCGCGTCGGGCCGTCGTCGGGGTTGAGGGCGTAGGAGACGGCGACGAGGCCGAGCGGCGTGCGGTACTGGAGGCCGAGACCGTAGCCCGGCCGGAACGCGCGGTCCGCCGGAACCCCCGGCGTCGCGGGGCGCTCGACGTAGCCGAGGTCGGTGAAGAGGAAGGCGTAGGAGGTCCGGTCTATCTGGTAGCGGTACTCGACGACGGCGCGGCCGACGATGTTGCCGCGAAAGCGCTCCTCGTCGTAGCCGCGCAGCGAGGCCGCGCCGCCGTAGCGGAAGAGGTCGCTGTCGTCGTAGACGTCGCCGAGCAGCAGGGCCGCGTCGCCGCCGAGGACGAGCACCTGGCGGCGGAGCGTCGGGACGAAGAGCCGCGCCTCGGCGCGGAGCCGCTGCTGGCTGACGTTCACGGGCGCGGCCGAGGCGGTGTCGGCGGCGAGATCGCGGCGCTTGACGCCCTGCTCCAGCGTGGTCTCGACCCACAGCCCGCGCCGGGGGTTGAGCCGGGCATCCACGCGCCGGTAGCGGACGCCGAGGCCCGCGAAGAAGGCGTCAGCCTGGGGAATCCGCTGCCGCCCCTCGACGAGCACCACGCCGGCGATCCCCGCCTCGACGAACTCGCGGCTCGCCGTGACGAACCCTTCGAGGCCGGGCGCGAACCGGACCCCGGCCTCCAGCCCGAAGCGCTGCCGCTGGAAGGTCGAGTCCTGCTGGTAGCCCGAGAGCTGCGCCTCGAGCCGGAGAGGGAGGCCGAGCACAAACGGGTCGGCGAGGCGCACGTCGAGCGACGAGACCAGGCCGGGATTGCGGACGAGCTGCAGCCCCAGGCTCCGCCCGCGCCCGAACAGGTTCCGCAGCGCGAGCGTCCCGTTGCCGACGAGCGCGCCGCCCTCGCCGTCCGCGCCCGGCGGGAGGTAGCCGAAGACGAGGTCGAAGGTGCCCGGCGGCGCTTCGGTCGCCGGCACGCGGACCGTCGCCGCGCCGCCTGCGTCGAGGGCCAGCTCCGGGGTGCCGACGGTCTCGAAGAGACCGGTCTCTTCCAACTCGCGGCGGATGCCGTCGGGGTCGACGGCGGCGCGCGGCTCGCCGGGGCGGAGGCCGGCGGCGCGCGCGGCGAAGCCCGGCGAGGTCCGCCCGGCCGGGACGAGCTCGATCCCGCCGAAGGCGAGCGTCTCGCCCTCGGCGACGCGGACGGTGAGGCGCAGCCCCGGCGCGCCGCCTCGGTCTTCGAGCGACACGTCGGCGAGCGTCGCCTGCGCGAGCGGATAGACCGCCCGCTCGTAGTCTCCTAGCAGAGCTTCGAGGTCGCGCAGCAGCGCGTCCGGGTCGAGCGGGCGGCCGGGTCGCGTCTGCATCCGGCTGCGGAGCCTCTCGGCACCGAGCGCCCCGGCCCCTTCGATCTCGACCGAGGCGACCTCGACCTGCGCGCCCCGCGTGACGAAGAGCGTCGCCGCCCGCGCCTCGACGTGGGCCGAGTCCACGGCGGCGAAGTAGTAGCCCTCGCGCTGAAGGCGGTGCAGCACGGCCGTCGCCGCCGCGCCGAGGCTGTCGGCCGGGAGCGCCCGGTCGAGCGGCCACTCGGCGGCGCGCCCGTCGGCGACGAGGTGCCACGCCACGGCTGTGCTATCGGCTGTGCTATCGGCGGGTTGGGCGAGCGCGGGCGCGAGGCCGAGCACGCCGAGGGCAGCCAGAATGGGATAGAGCGTTCGCATGCCCGCAGCCTACCTTTGAGCCGGTTCCGTGTTCTCTCAGCCTACGTCCTCATGCCTCGTTGCTTGCTGCTCGTCCTGTCGGTTCTCGCCCTCTCCGGTTTCTCAGCGGCGCAGGATACCGGCCTGGTGCAGGACGCCGCGCGCACGATCAGCGTCTACGGCACCGGCTACGTCGAGGGCGAGGCCGACCGGGCGTCGGTGACGCTCGAAGGCTCCGGCTCGTCGCTGCGCGCCGCCATCGCCGATACCCAGCAGGAGGTTGCCGAGACGACCGACGCGCTCCGCCGCCTCGGGCTGGAGGAGACGGCCTTCGCCACGTCGCGCTTCACCGGCTACGAGGGCGGGCGGCCGTTCCTGTTCGCTAAACGCGAGTACAAGTCGAGCATTGCCCTCACCGTCACGGTGGACGACCTCGGGCTGCTCGAAGCCGCCGTGCTCGTGCTCAGCGAGGAGCCGGTCGAGCGGATCGCGGGCATCCAGTTCGCGCTCCGCGACCTCGACGCGCTCCGCCGCTCGGCGCGCGAAGAGGCCCTCGCCGACGCCCAGGCGAAGGCGGCGGCGATGGCGGCCGGCTTCGGCCTCGCCCTCGGGCCGGTGCTCCGCATCGAGGAGGAGCCGACGCTCCGGCAGATGGGGAGGCACCCCGTCGCCGCGTTGCAAATGGCCGAGCATATCGTCGTGGAGTACGACCGGGCGCGCATGCCGGAGGTGGAGATTTTCGCCGAGCGCTTCGCGGTGCAGGCGGGGGTCCGCGTGACCTACGCCCTCGGCGGCTGACATGCCGCGTTGCCCCCGTCGTACCTTTGGCCCGCCGCCCACTCCGACCTCCGTGCGCTTCGTTTTCCCCGTGCTCGCCGCGGCGCTCCTGCTCGTCGGCACCGCGTTCCACGCCCCGCCCCCTGCCCCCGGCGGCTCCGCCCCCGCCGACACGCTCCGGCTCTCCGTCGGCTCCGGCGAGCCGCTCGTGACGCTGCTGCCGGGCGATGAGGACATCACCTTCCGCCCGCTCCGCGCCCCGGCGCTGAGCTGGCTCGTCGGCCGCTCGTTCTACTGGAACATCCTGCCCGCCGAGCGCGGGCGCGAGTTCGTCCTCGTCGAGCGCCGCCGCCGGGAGGAGCCGCTCGACACGCTCGTGATCGTGGTAGACGTCGAGCCACAGTGAGCCGGAACAGGGCGAGCGACGGCTACGTCGGGCGCGTCGAGGGGCGGCACCGCGCGGGGTTTCACGGGCCGCTCGCGGCGTGGTTCAGCGAGGTGCAGCGGCCGATGCCGTGGCGCGAGACCGGGCCGGACGGGCGGCGCGACCCGTACCGCGTCTGGCTCTCCGAGGTGATGCTCCAGCAGACCCGCGTGGACCAGGCACGGCCCTACTACGAGCGCTTCGTCGCTGCCTTCCCGACGGTCGAGGCCCTTGCCGCCGCCGACCTCGACGCGGTGCTGAAGGCATGGGAAGGCTTGGGCTACTACAGCCGGGCGCGCAACCTCCACCGCGCCGCGCGCGAGGTCGCGGACCGATTCGGCGGGCAGGTGCCCGACACGGAGGAGGCGATCCGCAGCCTGCCCGGCGTCGGGCCGTACACCGCCGCCGCCGTGCTCTCGCTCGCCTACGGCCGCCCGCTCGCCGTGCTCGACGGCAACGTGATCCGGGTCCTCGCCCGCGTCTTCGCCGTCGCCGACGACGTGACCTCGGGCCGCACCCGCCGCCGGCTCCAGGCCCTCGCCGATGCGCTCCTCGACGCCGACCACCCCGGCCGGTTCAACGAGAGCCTCATGGAGCTGGGCGCGACGGTCTGCACGCCGGCCGCGCCCGCCTGCCCGGCGTGCCCGCTCCACGACGTGTGCGCCGCCTTCGCCTCGGGCGACCCCGAGCGCTACCCCGTCGCCCGAAAGAAAAAGCTGGTCCCGCACCACGACGTCGCCGTCGGGGTGATCTTCGACGAGGCGGGCCGGGTGCTCGTCCAGAAGCGGCCGGAGGAGGCGATGCTCGGCGGGCTGTGGGAGTTCCCCGGCGGCAAGGCCGAGCCGGGCGAGGCGCTGCCCGACGCCTGCCGCCGCGAGCTTCGGGAAGAGCTGGGCATCGAGGTCGAGGTCGGCGAGGCGCTCGCGCGGATCGAGCACGCGTACTCGCACTTCAGGATCACGCTCTGGGCCTTCCGCTGCCGGATCGTTGCGGGCACGCCGCTCCACCACACCGGGCAGCCGATCCGGTGGGTTGCCGCCCGCGACCTCGGCGGCCTCGCCTTCCCGCGCGCCAGCCGCCGCCTCATCGAGACCCTTGCCGAGCGCGAGCGCAACCCGACGCTGTTCCAGGACGCGGACCTAAGCTAGTGCTACGACAGGCTGAAGCTGACAGGTCGAATGAGCTTCGGCTTCGGCCGGAGAGTCCCCCTCCTGGACAGGAGGGGACAGGGGTGGTAGACCGAGCAGGGCGCGAGCCTGTCAGGATGACCCTGTCGCAGTACTAGGAGCACCTACTGCACGAGCGTCAGCCGGCCCGTCTTGACCTGCCCTCCGGCCACCAGCCGCCAGACGTACACCCCGCTCGGCAGGTCCCCCGCCTCGAACCGCACCGCGTGCCGGCCCGCCGCCAAGGTGCCCTCGGCCAGGCGCGCCACCTCACGCCCGCGCACGTCGTAGACCGCGAGCGAGACCTCGCCTCTTGCCTCCAGCCAGAAGGCGATCTCCGTCTGGCGCGCGAACGGGTTCGGCGAGACCGTCACGCCAGCCGCCGAGCCGCCAGCCGCTGCTTCTGTCCCGGCCTGCTCAGGCTCCCACGGCGAGGCTGCCACCTCCCACTCACTCCCAGCCGCCGAGCGCCGCCGCCGCGCCCGTCACCTCGACGGTGAACACCTCGCGGGCGACGACGGTGGAGGGGAAGCGCCCGATGTTCACGGCGTAGCGGTACGTCCCGGCCGGTGCGCCGCCGGGCACCCGCTGCGTGAAGGTCCCCGTCACCGACTGCCCCACCGCCACCGTGCCCGAGGCGACGACACCCGAGGCGACGGCTCTACACTGCGCCCGAGCGAAGCAGCGCGCGGAGAGCAGGGGCGGCAGATGCACCTCGACGATCCGCCAGACGATCTCGCGGTCTACGCCGAAGTACCCGTGGACCAGAATGTGGCGGGAGCGGATGCTGCGGGTCCACTCTACGGCCGGTGCCTGAGCCCGCACGATTTTGGGCACCCGGTCCGCCGCATCGCCGAGCACCTGGAGGTTGCGGAGCACGGCGTCAGTGGTTTTGGCGTCGTCGCAGGACGCGGCGTAGCCCATCCCGTCGGTGTACGCGAGGATGCGCTCGACCGCCTCCAGCATGTCGGCCACGAGTACGGCAGGCGAGCACTCAGACATAGACGAGGTCACGCTCGACGTAAGGAGCCATGCGCGGGGGAAGGCCTCCCCGCGTGAGGAGGTCCACGCGGTGCCCGAGGAGGGCTTCAAGCTCGAAAGCCAGATCGGCGACCTCGAACCCAACGGGATCGCCGAACTCGACGAGCACGTCCACGTCGGAGCCGGGTCGGGCCTCACCGCGCGCGACGGAGCCGAAAAGCCCAAGCCGCCGGATGGGGTAGCGGCGAGCGAGATCGGCGTGTGCGGCGGCCAGAAGGCGCTGGATCGTGACGAGGTCGGGCGGCATGAGGCGTTCAGCGAAACAGCAAAGACCGAGTTCGGTTACAGCCCGTTGAGCGTATCAGCTACCGGCCTCCCGGCTGATCCTACCATGTGCTCTTCCCGGCGGCCAAGAAGCAGAAGACGTGACCCCTCGGCTGTTCCTCCTCTCCATGCTGCTCGCCGGCTTCGCCGCGCCGGCCGCCGCGCAGTCCAGCGGCTTCGGGATCGGCGGGCAGGTCGGCGACCCGACGGGCGTGGCGCTCCGCTTCGCCTCGGGCCGCCGCGTCTTCGACCTCGCCGCCGGCTGGGACCTCGGCGACGACCGCCTCTTCGTGCAAGGACACCTGCTCTTACGCGCGCAGCGCATCCCCAGT
>JBBSMV010000104.1:0-9655 GCA_038232975.1 Rhodothermales bacterium | reverse complement strand
TGACGCGGGAGCTCAGGGGAAAACCAAATGCGCGTGCGAGAGACGATGAAACGAGGCGCAAACCGTGAGGCAGCCAGCGGCTCATAACTGGGCGCGGCTCAACCACTGATTATACGGAAAGTGGAGTCTCTAGATGTAGAGACCGATCACCAGATGTAGAGACGGTCTCTACATCTAGAGACCACATTTAGAGACCATCGAGCCGAATCATCCGCTCTTCCAATCGCAGGCGTTGCACGGTCCTGTAGGGGAGGTGCCACACCTTTTGCCGCGCGTCCCACCGGCCGCCGACCTGCTTCACTCGCCGTGCCAGGTCCGCCTCGCCCCATACCACCTGCACGCCCACCACCGTCTCCGGCGATAGCGCCGGTTCCGGCGTCCAAGCGCCCTCGTCCACCACCAGCTCCACCGTCGTGACCCGCCGCCGTGCCCCCGCGTCGTAGCGGTAGCGGACACACACGAGGCGGTCGGCGTAGCGGTCGGTGAACCGCTGCGTGCCGCGCTGTCCGGGGCGGAGCGTCTGACGGACCTTCATGAGCAGCAGGGAAGGGAGCCCCCTGATAATAAGGGCCGGCTCGCAAAGCTGCAAGTCCGCAGCTCACCCTGTCCGGTCACGCTGCATCCGGGACGGGCTTCGTAGCCCGATGCTCAGCCGGGGAGCGCGCGCCGCGAACCCCAAAGGTAGGTGCCCGACGAGCACGGAGCGGGCCCGGTGCCGCTACAGCCCGGCTTTGTCGAGCTCGTCTTGCAACGCCGGGAGCTGCTTGAAGGTGGAGCGGAGCTCCTGGAGGAGCAAGGGCCAGTCCTCAGACCTCCCCCGCTTGCGGTAGATCGCGCGCGCCTTCCGGAGCAGCACGGCGGCCTCGGCGTAGCTGCTCCGCCCGCGCCGCTCGATGAGGCCGGTGGCGGCGTCGAGGTAGAGCTGCAGCGCCTCCTCGGGGCGGGCGTCGGCGACGGCGTCGGCCACGACGAGGCGCATCCGAGGCCGCTGCCCGCCCCAGACCTTTTCGGGCAGGTAGACGAGCTTCAGCGCCTCGTCCGGCTCGCCGTCGCGGAGGTACACTTCCGTCAGGACGGCGTATCTCGCGTCGGAGCGCAGGCGCTCCCGGAGGGCAGACCGCGCGGCGTCCTCCCGCCCGAGCGTGCGGCTCAGCGCGAGCACCTCCGCGTAGCGCTCGGCGGATGGATCGGCCATAAACAGCCGCTCGGCGAGGCGCTCGGCCAGCTCGGCGTCGCCCCGGTCACGGGCGCGCTCCTTGAGCCAGGCCACCAGCCGCCGGTCCGTGCCGTCGCCGAGGCGCTCCAGCGCGAGGGCGTCCAGGACGTCGGCGTGGCCGTGCTGGAGGAAGTGCGGGGCGAGCCGGAGGAGGAGGTAGTCGGAGGCCGCCTGGGCTTCGGCTCGCGCGTCGTCCAGCCGGCCGAGCGCGAGCAGGCGGGCGACGAGGTCTTCAGTGCGGCCCGAGGCACGGCAGACCCGGAGGTAGGCCGCGTCGTCCACCTCGCCGGGGCGGAGCTCCAGCAGGAGACCGCCGAGCTGCTCGCGCTGCCAGTCGGCGCTCCACTCGTCCGAGGGGCCGAGCCGCCCGAGGTCGGCCTCGATGCGGTCGCAGAGGGCGGCGCGCTCGTCGTCGGTGGCGTGCGAGCGGAGGAAGGCCGGGGCTTCGTCCGCCATCCCCAGGCCGCCCATCGCGAGGTCCCACCGCGCCACCTCGTAGAGGGCGTGGGTGACGTCGCCGCGCAGGCCGGGGTCGGTGGCGTGCTCCAGGCAGCGGCCAAGGTGGGTGACGCATTCGCCCACGACCTCGGCGATGGTACCGCTCTCGTCGTGGAGGAGCTCCTCGTGCTGCATGATGCCGTCGAGGAGCGCCCGGCCGAGGGTGAAGGTGCTGGTCCAGTCGCCGTGCCGCGCGTAGGCATCGCCCTGCCGGCCGATCCGCTCGAGGTCGCGCCCGACGCGGTAGGCGCTGCCCCACTCGTAGAGGTCGCCCGCGAAGACACGCCGGACCTGCCGCTCGATGACGGCAGCGCGCAGCGGCTCCTCGGCGCGGCCGGGCGGCGGCATCGCGACGAGGGCCTCGAGGTCGGGGTGCCGCGCGATCATCTGCTGGACCAGCCCGACGAGCTCCTCCTTGCTGCGCCGCTCCAGGCTCTGCTCGACCGGCTCCGTCTCGGCGAAGGCGTCGGGGTCGTCGAGCCAGCTCAGCAGGAGGGCGGCGACGTGCTTGCAGCGGCCCCCGTCGCCGACCGGGCAGGAGCAGTCGGCCTCGGCGATGCCGGCGTCGCCGAAGGTGACGTGGAGGTCATAGGGGTCGGGTAGGGAGCCGTGGCAGGCAGCCTTGAGCGTGCGCCCCTCGCGGCGGGCGTCGAAGACGGCCCGGTCGCGGAAGTAGCGGCGGCCCCGGTCGAAGGACGCCTGCCCGACCCGGCGACGCACATCGCTTTCGGAGAAAGGGGGGAGTGAATCCATCGCGGACGAGAGAACGAGGACGGGGGCACGGGCGCGCGCCGGATGCGGCAGCCCCCTCCGCACAGCCGCTCAGCACAGCCGGTAGCCGCGCCGGACCCAGTAGTGCCAGTCTCCCAGCGCCTCGTCCGTCCCGGCGTCGGCACCGACCGCCTCCAGCTGGGCGAGCGGCACGCCGAAGCTACGGCCCGACCACGCCACCATGACCAGCATCTCGCACGGGCAGTCGTCCTCGGGTGCCATGCCGGCCACCTCGACCTCGTCCCCCTCGCGGAGCGGCGAGGCCGCGCGTTCCTCGACGCAGTGCGCGGTGAAGGGGAAGGCGAGACGGTCGGCGAGGTAGTAGTACCACCCTATCGCCTGCTCTTCGGGACCGTAGCAGTCCACGACGGCCTCCATCGTGATCCGGTCTTCACGCTGCTCGTCTCGCTCGACGCTATCCATGGGGGCCTCTAGGGGGAGCCTCAGGCTGATCGGCATGCTCGAACGCCGCAGTCACGGGCAGGCTCCCGGAGCCGGTGGCGCGCCGCGAGAAAGGGTCGCCGCGAAAGCCCTTGATGGGGGTGGCCGATAAACAGTCCGGTCGTGATTGGGGAAGGGTCGGCCGCTGGCACTGGACTCGGTTCGTCACCGATCATAGGGTTGTTCCGCCACCAGCCCTGGCACCACGCGGTAGTGCTTGATGTTGAAGGTGTGCAGCATCGCAGCCCTGCCCACCGCGCAGGCGGCGATCAGCGCGTCCAGCAGACCCAGGCCGTGCGACAGTGGTAGGCAGCGAAGTCGGCCGGCGAACCACATCACGGCCGGTTCGTGCCCACGCCAGACATCGATCAGAACGTCAGTGTCTACCAGAACCATCGTCTCACGCTCGTGTCCGACGTTCGGCACGGTGACGTAGCTGACGTGCGTGAGCCTGAGCGTCGGCGATCTCGGGGCGGGCACCGATCAGCCCCTCGGCCTGCCAGAAAGCCACGAGGTCGGCACCCGTGAGAGGCGCGTCGTTCGCCGCTCCCGTGCGCCGGACAGCGAGCACGCGCAGGGCGTACTCGGGCAGCGGGAGTCCCAGCCGCTCTGCCTCGGCCGAAAGCTCATGCTCTAGGGAGGGCGGAATGTTGATGGTCAGGGGCATAGCCGCACGTAAGGGGTTGAAATCGCGATAGCGGACTAGGCAGTAGCCTACTTAGGGGATACCGCCGCAAGCTCAGCCTCATAACCTTTCCACCACGCGTCCAACCTTCGGGGGTTCCAGGCTCAGCCTGAGTTGTTTAAGGCGCTTGGCTCAATCCACACAGATGACGACGATCCCGAGGGCTTCACCGAAGGACCCAATGCTGCCGACGTTTGTACCGCTCGAGGCGAGGTAAGTGAATCTATAGACGCCTGATGAGTCCCCTGCCATGAATACAACGGTGCCATCCTCACGCCATTCTAGTATCTCCCCGAGGCTACTGCCTACTAACTACTAACTACTGCCTACTAACTACTAAACGGTGGACAGAGCCTAGCGTAACTGGCTGGCCGTCCTGATCGCTATCATCCTGATCGCTATCATTATGAATCAAAGTCATACCGTCCCCGAACATACGATCCAACGCGAAAAGCGGAAGGTGTTTCACTTCGCAGCAGAAGGGTCGCCGCGAAAGCCCTTGACGGCGGCGGCCGATAGTCCTATCGTGCCGTCTCCTCGCCCGCCCTCGTCCGATGCCCCGACTCCTCCGCTTCGCCTCGGCGCTCGTCGCGCTCAGTGTGCTGCTGCCCGCCCTGCCGGCGGCGGGGCAGGCCCACTTCTACTTCGGCCGCAACAAGATCCAGTACGACGCCTTCGACTGGCACGTCCTCCACACGGACCACTTCGACATCTACTACTACCCCGAGATGCAGGCCCTCGCCGAGCACGGCGCGCACTTCGCCGAGGAGGCCTACGAGGACCTCGAGAACACGTTCAACTTCTCGCTCGGCCACCGCGTCCCGCTGATCTTCTACTCGTCGAACCTCCACTTCAAGCAGACCAACGTCACGCCGGGCTTCATCCCCGACGGGGTCGGCGGGTTCTTCGAGTTCCTCAAAGGCCGCGTGGTCATCCCGGCCAACGGCGACCTCCACCGCTTCCGCCGCGTGGTCCGGCACGAGCTGGTCCACGTCTTCACCTACTCCAAGCTCACGCGCGTGATGCGCGACCACCGCCGCCCGTTCACCGCGCCGCCGCCGCTGTGGTTCACCGAGGGCATCGCCGAGTACTGGAGCGGCGAGCCGGACTACCAGCACGAGATGGTCCTCCGCGACGCGGTGGCGAGCAACTACTTCGTCCCGCTCGAGGACCTCGACCGCATCTACGGGACCTACCTGATGTACAAAGAGGGCGAGGCCGTCTGCCGCTTCATCGCCGAGGTCTACGGCGAGGACAAGCTGCTCCGGCTCTTCGAGGAGTTCTGGCGCGACCCCGACTTCCGCAAGGTCATGGAGGTCGTCCTGCGCGAGGACTACCGGGTGATCTCGGACCAGTGGACCGCGTGGGTGCAGGAGCAGTACCTCCCGAAGCTCGACGGGGCCGAGCCGCCGACCTTCGTCTCGGAGGCCGTCGACGCGCGCGGGTTCAGCAGCAAGCCCGCGTTCTACCGCCACCCTGACGGCCGCCGCGAGGTCGCCTTCGTCGCCAACCGCGACGGCTACACCAACCTCTACGCCGTGCCGGTGGACTCGGCCGGCGCGCCGACCGACGAGCCGCGCGTGCTCGTCAAGGGCGAGCGCAGCGCGCGCTTCGAGGCGTTCCACTTCTTCGAGAGCCAGCTCGACGCGAGCGCCGACGGCAAGCTCGCCTTCGTCACCCAGAGCGGCGAGGCCGACGTGGTCCACGTCTACGACCTCGAAGCCGACCGGATCGGGCCGACCTACCGCTTCCCCGGCCTCGTCGCCGTCTACTCGCCCTCCTGGGACCCGGCCGGCGAGCGGCTCGCCTTCTCCGGGATCGAGAAGAGCGGGTTCTCGGACCTCTACACCTACGACACGGCTACCGATACGCTGCGCAAGCTCACCAACGACGCCTACGACGACCGCGACCCGGCGTGGAGCCCCGACGGCGAAACCCTCGCCTTCTCCTCCGACCGCACCGCCTTCGGCGAGGACGGGAGCTACAACCTCTTCACGCTCGACCTGGAGAGCGGAGGGATTGACTACGTGACCTATGGCCCGCAGGTGGACCTCGCGCCGCACTGGGGTCCCGACGGCGAGCGGCTCGTCTTCATCTCGTCGCGGCGCGAGGCCGACGGCAAGTTCGGCGGGCAGAACCTGTGGGTGGCCGATCTGGGCGAAGAGCCGGCCGAGGCCGCCGGGGAGGTCGCGCTCGCCGGCCCCCAAGAAGCCGTTATTGCAAGCCAAGTTACCCCGGTGGGACGCACGCTCACCCAGCTCACCTCCTTCACCGGGGCCGCCTTCGACCCCGTCTGGACCGCCGACGGCCGGCTGCTGTTCTCCAGCTTCGAGGACTCGCGCTTTACGGTCCGCCAGACCTCGGCGGACTCGCTCCTCGTGGCCCCGCGCCGCACGGCCGCCGTCGGCCTCGTCTACCGGGACGACGACCCCGGCGAGGCCGAGCCGTGGAGCTACGGGCGGCTCGCGGTCGAGGACGCGGAGCGCCGCCGGCCCTACCGGAAGAGCTACAGCCTCGACGCGGCGCAGGGCGCGCTCTCGACCAACCCGGTGTGGGGCACCAACGGCGGGGCGGTGCTCGTCTTCTCGGACCTGCTCGGCAACGACCAGATTTTCGTCTCGGCTTACTCGACCCGCGTCCCCGGCCGCTCGTTCGTGGACGGGCTCAACGCCTCGGTGACGCGTATCCACCTCGGCCGCCGCGCCAACTACGGCTACGGTCTCTACCGCTACAGCGGCCAGCGCTACGACCTCACCGACCCCGACGCTCCGGACGTCTACCCGGTGTTCTACGAGCAGCTCGTCGGCGCGGTCGGCCTGGTGAGCTACCCCGTCTCGAAGTTCCAGCGCGTCGACGTCCAGACCTCGTTCAACTACGACCGCAAGGAGATCTTCGTCAACCAGATCGACCGTGAGGCGTTCTTGCTCTCGAACGCGGTCGCGCTGACGCACGACAACGCGCTCTACGGCATCAACGGGCCGGTCGACGGCTGGAAGGCGACCGCCACGGCGGCCTACACCACCGACGTCCGCTTCTCGAACGTGAGCTACTACACGCTCCGCGCCGACGCCCGGCACTACCTCCGGCTGCTCCCCGGTGTGACCTTCGCCTCGTGGGGGCTGGCGCAGACCAACGTCGGGCGCGAGGCGCGGCTCTTCCTGCTCGGCGGGAGCTGGGACCTGCGCGGCTTCCCGCTCTTCCGCGTCCGGGGCCGCCACATGTGGTTCACCTCGCAGGAGCTGCGCTTCCCGATCCTCGAGCAGCCGAGCGCCTACATCCCGCTGCTGGCCCCGTTCGGGATCGCCAACCTTCGCGGCGCAGCGTTCTTCGACGCCGCCCACGTCTGGAACGACGCCTACGACCAGCGCCAGCGCCAGCTCTTCGCCGGGGCCGACCTCGGCGCGCTCGGCCTCGGCCTGCGGATGAACCTCTTCGGCGGCTTCGTGCTGCGCTACGACGTAGGCTGGCGCTTCACCGACGGCCTCCAGTGGTCCGAGCGCGACCCGTTCTCCTCCTTCTTCTTCGGCTATAACTTCTGATGACAGCGGGCAGAGCACAGAGGACAGAGGGCAGAGAACAGGGAAGTATCTCCCTGTCTCTCTTCCCTCTTTTCTCTCTCCTCCTTATTTTCTCTGTCCTCAGCGGCTGCACCGCCTTCCAGCTCGGCGCGCCGCTGCGGATACAGCCTGACGACTGGACGACCGAAGGCGGCAGCCCGGCCCGCGACAACGCCACCGGCCTCGCCCTCCGGCCCCCGCTCGACGAGGCGTGGCAGGTTGACGCCGACGGGGCCTTCGGGCCGGCCGCCGCGCTCGTCGCCGACGGGGTGCTCGTGGTGGTGACGCGCAAAGGCGAGGTGCGCGGCTACGACATCGAGACCGGGCGGAAGCGGGCCGTGGTCGACTTCCGCGAGCCGGTCGAGGGGGCTGCGGTCCTCACGCGCACGATGTTCTACGCGCCCGTCGCCGCCGGGAAGCGGACGCTCATCGGGTACGACTTCGTCAAGGGCCAGCGGCGGTGGGCGCTCCGCGCCGGCCCGCACGAGGCCGGGCTGCTGCTCGCGGGCGACGCGCTCGTCGCCGCCGGGATGGACGGGACCGTCCGCGGGATCGACCCCGCTGACGGCACCGTTCGCTGGAACGTCACACCCGACTCCGCCGCCGGGTTCTACGCTACGCCCACGCTCCTCGCCCCTGGCCTTGTCGCCGTCGCCGACGACCGGGGCCGCGTGACGGCGCTCGACCTCGACACGGGGACCGAGCGCTGGACCCACGCCGTCGGCGCTCCGGTCTACGAAACCCTCGCCGCGAGCGCCGGGCTGCTCTTCGTCCCGACGACGCGGGGCCGCTTCGTGGCCCTCGACGCCGATTCCGGCGAGGCGGTGTGGGAGGCCGAGGTGGGCGACGAGGTCAAGCTCAGCGCGCCCGCCGTGGGCGACGGCCTCGTCGTCGTCGGCGCGAGCGACGGTCGGCTGCGGGCGCTTGGCGCGGCCTCAGGCGAGGAGCGGTGGAGCTTCCGCGCCGACGGTAACTTCGCCGCCGCCCCGCTCCTGACCCCGGAGGTGGTCTACGCCGGCTCGCTCGACGCGCACCTCTACGCCCTCGACCGCGCCACGGGCGAGATGCTGTGGGAGGAGGAGCTGGGCGGGCGTATCACGTCGGCCCCCGTGCTGCACGACGGGACGCTGATCGTGCTCGCCGAGCCGCGCCACATTCACGCCTTCCGGCCGGGGCCGGTCGCCGCAGAACGGGAAGACCTATGATGCTGCCTCGATTCACGACCGCGCCCTGCGTCTTGCTCGTGCTGGTATGGACGCTGCCGGCCGCCGCGCAACCCTCGCCTGCCTCGTTCCCCGACTCGGTGGCGGCGGTGCTCGTCGGCTCGGGCACCGTCGTGCTCGAGACGAACCTGCCGGGTGGGGTGCTCTACGACGGCGAGACGCTGCTCGGCCCAGCCGAGCGCGCGGTCTTCGAGCTAGCGCCGGGCACGCACCGCCTCGTGCTCCGCGAGCTGGACCGCGACGCCTGGCAGCCGCGCCGCGCCGAGGCCGAGGTGGACGTTCGCGCGGGCGAGACGACCACGCTCCGCCTCGACATGCCGCTCCGCTACCGGATCGAGAGCTTCCCCTTCGGCGCAACCGTCACGCTGGAGAGGGAGGATGGGGCGAGCGAGCGCCTCGGCGAAACCCCGCTCGTGATTACAACCGACGCGCCGCTCAACGGCGTGCTCGTCGTTCGAAAGACCGGCTACACCGCCGCGCGGCAGGTGCCGGGCGAGGCGGCCGACAACCTGTACAGCCTCGTGCTGCGCCCGATCACGCTGGCCGAAGCAGGGGAGGGGGAGACCGCGTGGCACGCCCCGCGCAAGCCGAACGGGTGGATCGACGTCGCTGCGGTCGGCCTCGCGCTCGGGGCGGGGGCCATCGCCATCCACTACAAGTTCAAGGGCGACGACGCCTTCGACGCCTACGAGCGCTCGGGCAACCCGGCGCTCCGGCCCGAGATTGATCGCTACGACACGTACTCGGCGATCGCGCTGGGCGCGATGCAGGTCGGGATCGGCGTCTTCGCCATCCGGCTGGTGCTGCGATAGCACGTAATCCGTTATTGCAAACCAAGCACAGTGGTGATGGCCTCCACTGCATCATCGAGCGCGCCAAGCGAATCGAGGTCGAGCCAGCGGTAGGCTTCGTGGCGGCGGAACCAGGTGAGTTGACGCTTGGCGTAGCGCCGCGTGATTCGGTGCAGCCGGAACGTCCCAGCTGAGGAGTGCCCCGACCGCAATCCGCGCAGATGAAATCAGCACGGAGGAGACGATACACTCAGTTTCACCCTTTACCTCAGCACCGTGAAGCGCCGCGTCACGGCCTGCCGCGCCGCGCCGCCCTCCGCCTCCATCCGCACGAGGTACACACCGGCCGGCAGCGCCGCCGCCTCCAGGGTCAGCGCGTGGCGTCCGGCCTCCAGGTGTCCATCGGCCAGCGTTGCCACGCGGCGGCCGAGCACGTCGAAGACCACCACGCGGGCCTCGGTCGCCGTGCCCAG
>JBBSMV010000103.1:0-9715 GCA_038232975.1 Rhodothermales bacterium | reverse complement strand
TGCCGGTGCGGGACGAGCTGCCCGAGGTCGCCCGCTACCTGCGCGAGCAGGCGGGCGCGGCCGAGGTGCGCCCGGAGCCCCTCGCGCCCGAAGGCGGCGACCCCCTCCTCGACTACGACTCCGCCCCCACCGACCGATAACCCGGTTGCCTCGCAGCCCCGTTGCCCCGCAGCCCTGTTGCTTCGCAACCCCGTTGCCCTGCGCGACGCCTCTAGCGCCTACCCCATGTCCAACGACACGCTCAACACGCTCGTCCTCTCCGTGGTCCTCGCCCTGATCGTCGGGTTCGGGTTCTACGTCACCCAGCAGAAGCAGCCCGAGCGGCTCGAGCGGCTGGAGAAGGAGGAGACCGCGCTCCGCCTCCGCAAGGCCGAGGTCGAGGAGCTGCTCGTCGAGAAGTCCGGCTCGGCCAGCCGCGCCGACGCGGCGCTGCGGCGCTGGAACTCGCGCTACAAGGTCCTGCCCGAGCACCTCACCTCGCCGGCCGTGGTCGAGTACCTCAACGCGCTCTCCGGCGGCGGCGGCTTCCGGCGGTTCGACATCGCGCTGGCCGGGATCACGCGCAACGAGGCCTTCAGCATGCTCACCTACAACGTCGAGGGGCAGGGCCGCTTCGACGCGCTCTACGGCTTCATCTGGAATCTCGAGAACGGCCGCGGCCTCTACCGCGTCCGCAACCTGGGCGTCGAGGCCGTCGTCGTCGAGGTGCCCAACGAGGAGACCGGCGTGGCCCGGCGCGAGGACCTCGTCGCCTTCACCCTCAGCGTCAACGCCTACTTCGCCGGGGCCGACGGGATGAGCGCCCCCGACTCGTTCGTGGTCGTCCCCGACGCGGTGCTCCCGGCCCGGACGCTGGCCTACAACCCGTTCTACCCGCTCGTCCTCGAGGCCCTCCCGCCGAACACGGACAACCTCGTCGACGTCGAGGGCGACTCGCTCGTCTCGCTCGTCGGGCAGGTGGCCGTCTTCCGCGACGAGCTCGGCGCGCGCCCGGTCCGCGCCGGGGACCGCGTCTACCTCGGCCGGATCACCGACATCGACCCGAACGAGGCCCGCCTCGTGGCCGAGCTCAACAAGGGCGGCATCCGCGAGCGCGTCGAGGTCCACCTCGCCACCGGCGCGCGCTACCGGCAGGCGCTCGGGAGCGTCCGCCTGGCCCGGCTCAACGGGCCGCCGCCGCTGCCGGCCCCGCCGGCCCCCGGCACGCCCGAGGCCCGCCGCGCGGCGACGCAGCAGACCCCCGTACCTACGCCTGACTGACCGGCCCGCGCGCCGCCCCCGTCGTCATCCCCAGCGTCATCCCTAGCCCAACGACCCTATGAAACGCCCAACGCTCATTCTCGGGCTGGCCCTCGCCTGCGCGTGGAGCGCCGTCGGCGTCGCCCACGCCCAGACCGTCGACCCGGTCCCGACCCAGCGCCAGCTCCGCACCTACATCCCGCCGGACCAGGTGGTCTCGTTCCTGCCGGGGACCTCGTTCGGCGAGTTCATCGCGCTGCTCAACCCGACGTTTGCGCGCGTCACCGGCAAGCAGGTCATTGACCCCGAGGACCGGACCGTGTCTATCGGGGTGAGCCTCTCGGGGATGCACTTCATCGACGCCTTCGAGCTGGTCCTCGACCGCCACCGCCTCGGCTTCCGCGAGACCGACGACTACTTCATCATCGAGCCGCTCGAGGACGACCTCGTCCAGATGGTCGCCGACGGCGCGGCGACGCGGGCCGCCGGGGCGGGGGCCGCGCCGCCGGCGACGGCCCTCTCGCGCGAGATCCGGATCGACGCCTACATCTTCGAGCTCAACGTGACCCGCCTCCGCGAGACCGGCACCAACTGGGCCGCCGTCTTCGGCGAGGGCGGCGGGGGCGGCGGCGGCGCGGGCGAGGGTGGGGGGACGGGCCTCCAGTTCTTCCTGAAGACGGACTCGTTCTTCGACTCGTTCTCGGCGCTCTTCTCCGGCCCGGACCGCGTGGACTTCTCCGAGATCGTGGGCCTCTTCCGCTACTTCGAGTCCATCGGCGTCGGCGAGACGGTCGCCAGCCCGAGCGTCGCGGTCCAGAGCGGCGAGAAGGGCGAGATCCAGAGCGGCTCCGACATCCCGGTGACGCTCCAGGACTTCGCCGGCAACACCATCACGCAGTACATCCCCACCGGCGTCATCATCAACGTCGTCCCGACGCTGATCTCCGACGCCTCCGACGCCCGCAACGACCCCGACGCGCTCCCGGTCGAGTTCATCCACCTCGACGTGAACGTCGAGAAGAGCTCCGGCCGCGTCGGGCAGTCCGGCCTCACGATCGACAAGAATCGGACCGACACGCAGGTGCTCCTGCTCGACGGCGAGCAGACCGTCATCGGCGGGCTGTTCTCGACCGAGGAGTCGGTCTCGCGCAAGGGCGTCCCGATCCTGATGGACATCCCGCTCATCAAGTACCTGTTCTCGTTCCGCACGAAGACCGTCGTCCAGAAGGAGCTGCTCATCGCGCTCCAGGCGCGCGTCGTGGAGCCGCTGCGCGCCCGCGCCGGCCGCCCGTTCCCGACGAACCTCTACGAGCGCGAGCGCCAGGACGTCCAGCGCCGCCTCGACCGCTTCAAGCCCGGTGCCGGGGACGACCTGAGCCTGATCGAGCCGGATGAGGTGAACTGAGCCGTGGGACCATACGCCCGCCTGAGCGGGCGACAAGCCAGCGACGCGCCCCGTAAGGCGCGGCGCTCCGGGGGAAGACGTTTGGCGGGCGTCTTCCCCCATCTTTTTGGTCGAGGGTCGGGAGTCGAGGGTCGGGAGTCGAGGGTCGGGAGGCAAGCAACCCCGTTCAACTCATCCCGACCGTCGCCCACCGCGCCCGTAGGGGCGAGGCATGCCTCGCCCGAGGCCTACCGCCCAGCCCTGATTCGTAGGGGCGATCCCTTGTGGTCGCCCGCCCTCAGGGTCGCCCGTCCTCGTGGTCGCCCGAGGTCGAGTGCCCTGTTCAGCCAACGCGGGCCTCGCCGTAGCGGGCGCGGACGGCGGCGCGGAGGGCGGCGGCCTCGGCGCGGAGCGCGTCGCGGCGGGCCTCCAGCGTCTCCAGCGTTCCGCGTTCGCCCTCGACGAGCTCCACGAGCGGGCGGAGGAGCGCGCGGACCTCAGCGAGGGCCTCGTCGGCCTCCTCGGTGAACTGCTCGGTGAGCGCCGCCTTGAGGTCGGTGCGGAGGGCCTCCACGCGCGCCGTGAACTCGGCCACGGCGCGGCGGCGCTGCCTCGGCAGCAGCACGAAGCCGACCACCGAGAGCGCGCCGGCCGCCAGCAGCCCGCCCGTCACGTCGAAGGCCGTCGCCGCGATCACCACCGTCGCCAGCGCGCCGAGGCCGACGGCCGCCGCCTGCGTGCCGGCAAACAGGGCGGCCACGCTGCGGGCGTTCTCGAGGAGCCGCCGCGCCTCCTCGTCGAGGTCGTAGGCGTCGACGGTCCGCCGCGCCTGGCGCATCACGTCCTGGAAGACCTCCTCGCGGTTGTAGAGGAAGGGCTGCCCCGGCGAGGCCCGTTCCGGCGAGACGCGCCGCGCCTGCTCGGCGACGTGCGTGTAGGCGCGGTTCCAGAGCGAGAGCACCTGGCGCAGCAGGCCGTCCACGGCCGCGCCCATCTGCTCCTCGATCCGCCGCTCGGCGTCGCGGACCACCTGCCGCGTGAACTCCTCCTTGAACTTGTCGCGGTCGCGCAGCAGCCCGAGCTTCGAGACCCGGATCGTGTCGTCGAGGAAGCGGACCCCGCGCCGCTCCATCTCGAGGAGCACGTTGTCCACGTCGGCCAGGTACCGCTCCGGGCCGTCGCGCAGGTCGGCCTCCTGCTCGGCGATCTGCTCGCGGAGCGCGCCGAGGCCGGCGGCGTCGGCGTCGAGCACGGCGCGGCGCTCGCCGAGGCGCGCGTCGAGGCGGTCGAGGAGGCGCTCGGCGGCGTCGAGCGGGGCCGTCAGCTTGAGCGCGAGGCGCTCGTCGCCGGTGAGGGTCTCGGTGAGGAAGGCTTCGAGGTCGGCGAACCCGCTGGCCCGCCACGCCGCCTCGTCGCCGGCAGCGGTGCCGGTCTTGGCGGCGAAGGCCTCCTGCGCGCTGACGGGGAAGACGCGCGGCTCGAACCCGACGTGGGTCTCGAACCCCGAGCGGATGTGCTCGATCACCTGCTCGAGGTCGGCCGGGCGGCGGGCGAGGTCGGCCTTGTTGAGGATCACGACGAGCTGGCGGCCCCAGCCCTCGCGGATGAAGTGGAGGAACTGGCGCTCGGACTCCGAGAGCGGCCGGTCGAACGAGGTCACGAAGAGGACCAGGTCGGCGCGCGGGATGAAGTCCTCGGTGATGAGCTGGTGCTCCTGGATGATCGAGTTGGTGCCCGGCGTGTCGACGAGCGTGAGGCCGCGCAGGAGGTCGGCCGGGTGGTGGCGCTCGGTGACGAAGTCGCTGCGGCGGTGCTGCTGCGGGGCGTCGCCGTGGCGGAGGATGGTGATCTTGTCGGTCGTCGGGACCGGCCCCTCCTCCATGAGGACCTCGCCGAAGAGCGCGTTGAGCACGCTCGACTTGCCGGCGTTGAACTCGCCCACGACGACGACGAGGAACCACTCGCCGAGGCCGGCGGCGAGGTCGTCGAGGCGGCGCAGGGTCTCCTCGTCGGCCCCGGCCTGCGCCATCGTCTCGTGGAGGTCGCCGAGCAGGGCGCGCTCGCGCTCGAGCAGGGCCTCGGCCGCCTCGTCAATGAGCGTGCGGTCGGCGCGCAGGGGTACGGGGTGGGAAGGCTCGGGAGGCATAGAGGCGAGTTGGTAGGGCGGAGAAGGGAGGGACAGTCCCCCTCCTGGACAGGAGGGGAGCACGCACGAATGTGCGTGCGGGGTGGTCGAACAGGTCTAGCGGTCATCCTCCTGAAAATGCATCGCAATCGCCCCCGTCACCGTATCTGGCGTCTCCAACACCTCACGGTTCTCGAACCGCACAACCCGAATACCCAGGCCTTCGAGATGGTCTTGCCGCTGCGTATCGTGCTCGTGACGCAGTGGGTCGTCATGAACGGAGCCGTCCAGTTCGACGGCTACCTTTTCTTCGGGGCAATAAAAATCGGGGATGTAGCGGCCGACGCTGTGCTGGCGGCGGAACTTCCGGCCGTGGAGTCGGCGGCCCTTGAGCATCTGCCACAGCGTGCGCTCTGCAGGCGTGGGGTTGTTACGGAGATCGCGGCGGAGGGATTTTATCTCCGAACGATTCGTGTGGCGTTCGCTGGCATTCTGCATCGTAGTGCCGTCTGTTTCGACCACCCCTGGCCCCTCCTGTCCAGGAGGGGGACTTTTCTTGAACGTCACGGCGGGGGGTTGTCGGTCCTGGTTCGGAGAAGCGGGAGAATGGGAGACAGGCTTGGTGTGCTTCTGGCGGAGTTTCGCGTAAAGATTCCGGCGTAACCAGACGAAATTATCATTTGGAGCCAGAGGGACTAGTAATGTAAGCGGCGTGCGGCGTACTTTTGCACTGCCAGCAGGAACACTAGTCACGCGAAACGGCTATGCGGGCGCAGAACGGCAGGCCCCACCCGCCTGCGGTTCCCGCTCCAGCCCTTTCTCACCTCGACGCTCGTTTCTACCTACCACCTTACGGAGGACACCCCATGCTCCAATTGGCACTCGCGGCCCTGCTTGCAGGCTCTCTCATCGCAGGCGGCCCGGACGACGACAAGGACAAGGACAAAAAGGCTAAAGCCGACGCGCAGCCGCCTATCGAGTCCATCCTCGTCCCCCACGAAGAAGAAGACCCCATCAACGACACCTACTCCTTCGGCCGCAACAAGGAGATCCCGATCAAGTTCTGGCTCGGCTACGGCTGGGGGCAGATCAAAGACGCTTACCTCGCCGACGGCGAGCAGTTCAACGAGAGCCAGTCGCCCGGTGGCAACGGCGAGTTCGGCCAGATCACCTCGCAGCGCGCCTTCGTCGGCGCGCAGCTCCACGTGCTCAACTTCACGAACTTCAAGGTCGGGGTCGGTGGGCAGCTCAACGCCGCCAAGAACGACTTCGACAACGTCTTCTTCGGGGTGCCGAACCCCACCGGGGGAATCCTGGGCCTCCGCTCCAACGCGGCGAGCGACTTCACGCTGCAGAACGTAAAGGTCTACGGACTCATTCGCGGCAATACACTCGGCATCCACGGCGGTTACCTGTTCGACCTCAGCGATGAGGGCATCGAGCTCTTCGACGAGAACCTCGAAGCAGGCGAAGAAGCCCCCGTCTCGGACCAGGTGGACGCGTGGTTCGTCGGTGCCGACTTCGACTACCCGGCCGAGCACTTCCGCATCTTCGCCGGCATCGACTACTTCAACCGCGACGAGCTAGCCACGGGGTCCACGAGCGGCAGCATCGAAGACGACGAGATCGTGATGTTCAACGCTGGACTCGGCGTGATTATCTCGTGGGTTGAGATCGGGGCGGCGGCGCTTCTGAAGACGAACATCGCCATTGACCGCTTCGAGAATCCGGGGGGTGGGCACCAAGGCTCCATTGCGCCCTACCTCCGCCTCTCCCCGCCTTCGATCCCGGTCTCGATCTCGGTCAAGGGGGCTGTGCTCGACGAGTACGTTGACTACGGCTACTCGATCGGCGGCGCGAAGGACTTCGTGACGACCGCAGGCTTCACTGTGACGGCGACCCTCGGTTTCTAAGCTGGTCTGCCTGTCGGCCTCGGCCGCCCGGAGGACCGCTTGCGGTCCGCGCCGGGCGGCCTTTTCTGTACCTCTCGCCCTGTGCCTCTTCCCTTCCGCTTCGTTTGCGCGCTGCTCCTCGCGGCCGTGGTCGCCGGGTGTGGCGGGGGCCGGGCGCTGCCCGCGAGCGACGGGCTGCTCTCGCAGAGCGCGCTCCGCAGCCACCTCCGCGCGCTCACCGGGCCGCTCGTGCCTGCGGACTCGGCGCAGGCGACGCAGCGGGCGCGCTACGCCGCCGGCCGGATGCAGGCGGCCGGGCTGATGCCGGTGCTCGACGGCTCGTTCTTCCTCCGAAGCGACGGGGCGAGCCCGGGACCGCTGTTCGGCCCGGCCCGGAGCCACGTCCTCGGCTACGTCGCCGGGCGGCACCCGAGCTACTATGACGTGCTCGTGCTCGTGGCGGCGGACCTGAACGGCGTGGGGGCAGCGGCCACCCTCGAGGCGGCCCGCGTGCTGGCCGAGGAGGCGCGCACCACGCAGGTGCCTGAGCGCTCCGTGCTCTTCGCGCTCTGGGCACCGCCGCGCACCGGCGCGCTTGGGCTGCACGACTACCTCGCCAACCCGACCTGGGCGCTCGAGAACGTCTACCGCGTCCTGCTGGGCGCCGCCGACACGGCCTCGGCGACCGAGAGCCGGCGGCTGCTCGCGGCCCGAGGCATCGCCTCGGAGGTCGTGACCGTGGCGGACCCCGCCCTCGCGGACGCTCCGCCGCCGGCCGAGCGCGCGCGTGCCCTCTTCCGCGCCGTGCGTCTCGCCGACGCCCTCCTCGCCCAGGTCCACGCCGCCGCCCTCGGCCCCTCTCCGGAAGGGAGCACTCCTGACTCTTGACGCTCGCCGCTGCCCGTGCTCCCCGTCTGGCTCACCGACACCTTCACCCCGGACCTCGACCGGGCGCTGCACTACACGCTCCTCTGGGGTCTCGAAGGCGTCGTCCTGCGGACCGTCGGCGGGCCTGGCGACCGGGTGCCGCACGTCAACGAGGCGCGGCTCCGGCGGCGGCTCGCCGAGCACGAGCTGCCCGCCGCGGCGATTGACCCTGGTCTGTTCGAGGGGCCGGCCGAGGAGCGCACCGCGTGGCTCAACGACCTCGCCCTGCTCGGCGAGGCGGCGGCGTTCTGCGAGCGGATCGGGTGCCCGCGTCTGCTCGTCGGTGCCCTGCCGGGCGAGACCGCGGCGGCGGCCGACGTGCTGCGCCGGGCCGGCGAGGTGGCAGCGCGGCGCGGCTGCGTCCTGGCCGTGTGCAACGAGGCCGGGGGCCGCCCCACCGGCGAGGCCCTGGCAGACCTGCTCGCGGCTGCGGACCACCCGGCCGTGCGCGCGTGCTGGAGTCCGGCCGACGCCCAGGAAGCCGGTGAGGCCGCCGAGGAAGGTCTGAACGCGCTCGCGGGCCGGGTTGAGGCCGTCAGGATGCGCGACGGGGAGGCGGCGATGAGCGCCTGGCCGTCGGTGCTGCGCGGTCTCCACGCTGCCGGCTTCGACGGGCCGCTCTGCCTCGACCTCTGCGAGGCCGCGACCGCCGCCGACGGGCTGGACGCGGCGACGGCGCTCATCCGCGCGGTGCGCTCGGCGGTGCGCTAGCCGATGGGCTTGGTAGGAGGGAGGCGCGAACGCGGCACGTAACTTTCCAACGCCCGGTCCGAATAGGCTCCCCTCTCCTGCGTGACGGCACACTCCCCTGGTCCCTCAATCCCCAATCAGCAATCCGAAGTCCCCAATCGAATGTCCAGGCTCCTCGTCGAGAACGTCACCAAGCGCTACGGCGCACACCTGGCCGTGGACGGTATCTCGTTCGCCGTCGAGCCAGGGCGCATCTTTGGGCTGCTCGGGCCGAACGGGGCCGGCAAGACCTCGACGATCCGGATGATTGCCTACATCACGAGTCCCGACGCGGGCCGCGTCACGTTCGGCGGCGCGGCCGTAGGGCCGGAGACGCAGCAGCGCATGGGGTATCTGCCCGAGGAGCGCGGCCTCTACCGCAAGATGAAGGTCGGTGAGCAGCTCGTCTACCTCGGCCAGCTCAAGGGCCTCTCGACCGCCGCCGCCCGCGCCACCGCCCGCGCCTGGCTCGACCGCTTCGACGCGCGCGACTGGGCGGGCAAGCGCGTCGAGGAGCTCTCGAAGGGGATGCAGCAGAAGGTCCAGTTCATCGCCACCATCCTCCACGACCCCGACCTGCTGATCTTCGACGAGCCGTTCTCCGGCCTCGACCCGATCAACGCCGCGCTCCTCCAGGCGATCATCCTCGAGCTCAAGGCGGCCGGCCGGACGATCCTCTTCGCCAGCCACCGCATGGAGCAGGTCGAGCAGCTCTGCGACGACATCTTCCTGATCGCCGGCGGGCGCGAGGTGCTCCACGGCCCGCTCCGCGACGTGAAGCGCTCGTTCGGCAGGAACACCATCACGGTCGAGTTCAGCGGCGACGACGGCTTCCTCGACCGGCTCGAGGACCGCGAGGCGATCCGCATCCGCTCGCGCTCCGCCGGCCACGCCGAGTTCCGGCTCCTCGGCGAGACCACGGCGCGGCAGGTCCTCGAAACCGCGCTCCACCGCGTGGACGATCTCTACCGCTTCGAGCTCAACGAGCCGCCGCTCTCGGAAATCTTCGTGATGGCGGTCAACGGGGACCGGGGAATTGAGCGATCGGAGGATCGGGAGAGTGGCCGGTCTGACGCAAACCGTGACGAGGCCACCCCAATCTCTCAATCCTCCGACCCTCCGATCCCCCAATGAACAAAATCTCGATCATCGCCCGGAGCGAGTACCTGCGCCGCGTCCGGTCCAAGACGTTCATCGTCGCTACCCTGCTCGCGCCGGTGATGCTGCTTGCGCTCGTCGGCGTCTCCGTCGCCGTCGGCGTGCTGACGCAGGAGGGCGGCGCGCGGACCGTTGCGATCCGCGACGAGACCGGGCGCGGCCTCGGCGAGGCCCTCTCCGAGCGCCTGCCCGACAACTACGCGGCCTTCGTCGAGCGCGCCCCGCTCGACAGCCTCCGCGCGCGCGTCGAGCGGGGCGCGC
>JBBSMV010000102.1:0-9900 GCA_038232975.1 Rhodothermales bacterium | reverse complement strand
CGCCGCGCGCGTCGGTGGTGATGACCGGCACGCGGCCGTTGCCGCTGCGGACCCCCGCCGCGTCGTCGCCGCTGCCACGGACGAGGTCGCCGGCCGCCGGCTCGCCGAGGGCGTCGCGCAGCCGCTCGATCAGGCCGAACTCGCCGACCTCGGAGATGGGAGTGAAGTCGGTCATACGGTGAGGCCGGTCATACTTCGTCGCCGACGGCGCGGTAGGAGCGGGCGTAGTACAGAAGAGGCCCGGTGGCCCCGGACTCTGTGACACGGAGGACGCGGCCGAGGAAGAGCGAGTGGTCGCCCACGTCGTGGACGGCCCACGGCCGGCAGTGCAGCACACCGACGGTACCCGCGAGAATCGGCGGCCCGTCCGGCCCGGCTCGTGTGTGCGGGACGGCCGCGAACTGCGCGTCGCCTTCCAGGTCCGGCAGGGCGAAGTGCGCGGCGAGGTCGGCCTGGTCCTCGCCGAGAAGGTGGACGGCGAAGGCGTCGGCCGCGCGCAGCACGGCATGGAAGGCCGAGGGCTTCTGCACGTTGAACGAGACGAGCGGCGGATCGAGCGCGACGCTCGTGAACGAGCCGATGGTGGCCCCGCGCCGCTCCCCGCCCGCCGCCGCCGTCACGACCGTCACCGGCGAGGCGAGGCGCTGCATCACGGCCCGCAGCCGCTCCCCGTCGAGGCTCCCAGGCGCGCCTCCGCCGTCGCGCACTTCTGCGCCGAGCGCGTCGACGGGGCCGGGGGCGAGATGGCGTGGGGGTGCGGGCATGGAGAGCTAAAACGTAAGGCGTAAGCGTAAGGATACTCGTAGCTGGACCTGAAAGCGAAGCGCCCTTACGCTTTACGCTTCACGTTTTACGAGAACACGTCCTTGACCTTGCTGAAGAACGACTTCTTCTCCGGCTCCTCGTCCGGGCGGGGCTGGAAGGCCGGAGCGTCGCGGAGCGCCTCGAGGTGAGCGCGCTCCTCGGCCGCGAGCCGGGTCGGGGTCCAGACCTGAACGGTAACGAGCTGGTCGCCGCGCCGGGTGCCGCCGAGCTCGGGGATGCCGCGGCCGCGCATCCGCAGCACGCGCCCGCTCTGGATGCCGGGGTCAATCTGGAGCCGGGCGCGGCCCTTGAGCGTCGGCACCTCGACCTCGGTGCCGAGCGCAGCGTCGGGGAACGAGAGGTGGAGGTCGCAGCGGACGTCGAGGCCATCGCGGACGAGGTGCGCGTGCGGGGTCTCCTCGATCTCGACGCGGAGGTCGCCCGGCGGCCCGCCGCGCCGGCCCGCGTTGCCCGCCCCGCGGATGGCGAGGAAGTGCCCGGCCCGGACGCCGGCCGGGATCTCGACCGTCGTTGTGTCCTCACCCTTGAGGCGGCCCTCGCCTTTGCACACCGGGCAGGGATTGGTGACAACCTGGCCCTCGCCGCCGCACCTCGGGCACGCGGCGACGTTGACGAACTGGCCGAAGAACGTGCTCGACACTTGGCGGACCTCGCCCGCGCCGCCGCACGTCGGGCAGGTCTCGACGCCGGCCGGGCCGCCCTCGGCTCCGGTGGCGTCGCAGACGGCGCACGGGACGAACTTGCGGACCTTGATCTTTTTCTCGACGCCGTCTGCGACCTCCTCGAGCGTGAGGGCGAGCCGGACGCGGAGGTCCGAGCCGCCGCGCCGCCGCGGGCCGCCGCGGCTGAAGGCGTCGCCCATGCCCGCGCCGGCAGCCCCGCCGAAGATGTCGGAGAAGGCGCTGAAGATGTCCGAGATGTCCTGGAAGCCACCGGGCCGCCCGCCGCCGTTGACCCCGGCGTGGCCGAAGCGGTCGTAGCGCTGGCGCTTCTCGGGGTTCGAGAGCACCTCGTAGGCCGCCGCCGCCTCCTTGAAGCTAGCCTCGGCCTCGGCGTCGCCGGGGTTGCGGTCGGGGTGGTGCTGGAGCGCCTTCTTGCGGTAGGCCTTCTTGATCTCGTCCGGCGTCGCCGCGCGCCCGACGCCGAGCACCTCGTAGTAGTCCTTCATCGTCTGCTCGGTGGAGCCTGGCATAGGGTGGTGCTCGTCTTCGAGCTCAAGATAGTCCCCGCGCGGAGGGCTTTCGGTTCAGGAGAAGAAAGGACGTGGGGAGCACGGGAGGAGTGGGGGATTTCGCGGGGCCGGTCTTGGAGCATTCCCCTCCCTCCGTTCTCCCCATTCCCCCATGCCCTTATTGAGCTACAACTATTGAGCGACGACGACGCGGGCGTGGCGGAGGATGCGGTCGCCCATCCGGTAGCCCTTCTGGACCTCGCCGAGGACAGTGCCGGCGGGGGCGTCAGCCGTCTCCTGCTGCATCATCGCCTCGTGGAGATTCTCGTCGAACGGTTCGCCGACGGCGGCGATCTCCTCGACGCCGAAGCTGCGGAGCGTGCCCTCGAACTTCTGGGTGACGAGGTCCACGCCGGTCTTGAGCGCCTGGTACGCCAGCCCGCCCTGCTCCTCTTCGGCGGCGGCCTCGGCGGCTTCGAGGGAGCGGCGGAGGTCGTCGAGCACGTCGAGGAGCGGGAGGACGACCTCGGCCCGGCCGCGCGCGGCGGCCGTCGCCATCTCGTCGTCGGTGCGGCGGCGATAGTTCTGGAACTCGGCGGCGCGGCGGAGGAGCTGCTCCTCGAGGCGGCGGGCCTGCTCGCGGTAGTCTTCCGGCTCGGCGGAGTCCTCGGGCACCGAGGCGTCGGGTGCCGTATCGGGTGCCGTCTGCTCGGCGAGGGCGTCGTCGTCCGGCTCGGGGGAAGGAGCGGTCTGCGTGGTCGGATCGTTCTCGGTCATGGTGCGAAGAGCGGTGCGGTGGTGGAAGCGTAGGTCAGGCGTCGGGGGCGGTCCCGCTGAGGAGGCCGGCGAGGTACTCGACGAGCGTGACGGCATAGGCGTAGTCCATCCGCTTCGGCCCGATCACGCCGAGCGAGCCGGTCGTGTCGCCGAGCCGGTACTGCGCCTTGACGATGGAGAAGGTTCCGCCGAGGAGAGGCGTCGCGGAGGCCGCCTCGCTCTCGGGGCGCGTCCTCTCGGCCCCGATCATCACGACGGCGCGGCCCTCGGCGTCGAACGGCGCGGCGTCGGCCTCGAGGAGGTGGACCACGACGTCCTGGTTAGCGAGCAGCTCGACCACGCTGCGGACGTCCTCAGCGGCCTGGAACTCGGGCTGCGTCACGATCTGCTCGGCTCCGCCGACCTCGGCCTGCCGCTCCCCGGGTAGCTCGGCGAAGAGCGCCGCCGCCCGGTGAAGCACGAGGCGGACGACCCCCGTGCGGTCGCCCGCGCCGAGGTCGCGCATCCGCTCGGCGGCGGTAGCGCGGACCTCGTCGAGGGTCAGCCCGGCGAGGCGCTCGTTCATCGCGCCCACGACCCGGTCGAGGTCGGCGCGGCGGACCTCAGCGTCGAGCTCGGCGACGATGGTCTTGACGAGGCCGCCGCGCACCGAGACGACGAACATGAGCCGCGACGACGAGAGCGGGACCACGTCGAGCCGCTCGAGGACGCCGGTCGAGAGCTGGGGGCTGAGGACGACGCCGAGGAGGTTGGTGAACTGCCCGAGCAGGCGCGAGGTCTCGCGCATGAGCGCCTCGACGTCGCCGTAGAGCTGCTCCAGCCCGGTGCGGAGGAGCTGCTTCTCGGCGGCCGAGACGCCCGTGCGGTCCATCAGCTCGTCCACGTAGGCGCGGTAGCCGAGGTCGGTCGGGACGCGGCCGGCCGAGGTGTGGGGGTGGCCGAGGTAGCCGAGCGCTTCGAGCGTGCTGAGCGTGCTGCGGATGCTCGCCGAGGAGAGGTCCACCACGCCCTCGGCGGCCAGCACCTTCGAGCCGACGGGCGCGGCCGTCTGGATGAACCGCGTCACGACGGAGCGCAGGATCACGGCCTCGCGCTCGCCGAGAGGCGGGCGCTCGCGCGGAGCGGTCGGTCGGTCGGGTCGGTCGGTCATAACGGGATGTCTCACGGGCAGCGAAGCGCTTTTCATACCGACCGCGCCGCCGGGTGTTCAAGCGACCTGGTGTGTTTTTTATGGAGCCGCTGGCGGAGGACGGGGGCGCAGCCCAGCCAAACTTTTTCTGTAGAGCCTGACTGTTTTCCCTTCGCTTCTGCGCAATGCAGGTGACCCCGCACCGCCGGGACCCACTGCCCCTCCGTTTTCCGCCCCGATGGATCCGTTTTCCGCCCCGATGGACATCTTGCCCCACCGCACTGTAAAGCCCGCGTCGTGCGCCGTCTGCGTCGCCGTGGCGCTCTCCATAGCGATGGCGCTCGTCCCGCCTTTCACGAGCGTGAGCGGCACCGAGTACGCCTTTGTCCTGAGCGGCCCAGCGTGGTCGCGCGCGGTGGGCGCGGACCTCGGGCTGACGGCCCACCTCCACTGGCCGCTCTTGCTCGCGCAGCTCGCCGCCGTGTGGGCCGTGGCGCTCGGGACGCAGTGGGCCTTCGCCCGCGCGCAGGACGAAGCCGCCTAGCGGGGTCTGTCTCCCTTACCCCTTTTCACGCAACCCATGAGGTCGCCATGTTTACCCGCCAACGCCTACTCGCCCTGCTCGCCGTCGTCCTCGGCACCGCGCTGCTCGCGCCGCCGGCCGAGGCACAGGGTCTCTTCGACCGGCTGAAGAAAGCCGCGAGCAACACCGTCAAAGAGGCCGGGGACGCGGCCAAGAATACGCTCCAGGACGAGGGGATGATGGGGCACCGAGCAGCCGTGCGCGGCGCAGTAGGCCGTGACCGGGACGCCCTCGACGTGCTCCATGACGAAGTACGGCGTGCCGTCGGGGAGCGCGCCGGCCCCGTAGAGCCGGGCGATGGCGGGGTGGCTCAGCCGGGCGAGGGTCCGCTCCTCGTGGGCGAAGCGCGCGCGGCGGGCCGCCGAGAGCGCCGCGTCGCGGAGCACCTTGATCGCCACGCGGTGGCCGAGGTCGTCGCGCTCGGCGAGGTAGACGACGCCCATCCCGCCGCGTCCCAGCTCGCTCAGGACGCGGTACGGGCCGGCCGTGCGGAGCCGGGGCGCGTCGAGGACCCCGCGCGCGAGTGCGCCGAGGTCGCGGTCGAGGAGCGAGCCGCCGGCCGCGTCCTCCTCCAGGAGCGCCAGCACGTCGGCCGCCAACGCGGGGTCAGCCACTCGCTCGGCTTCGCCCGCCACGAAGGCGGGGCGCTCGGCCTCGGGCCGCTCCAGTGCCGCGTGAAAGAGGGCCTGCACTCGTGTCCAGCGTTCCGCGTCCATGTCGCCTGTGGTCTCGTGTCAGGGGTTCGCGCTAGCTCGGTGAGCGGAGCGCGCGCGCCAGCCATGCCCGCGCCGCCCGCCAGTCCCGGGCGACCGTAGACTCGGAGACCCCGAGGAGCGCGGCCGTCTCGGCGAGGTCGAGGCCGCCGAAGAACCGGACTTCGACCATGAGGGCCTGCCGGGGCTGCAGGGTACCGAGGCGCGCGAGCGCTTCGTCGAGCGCGAGCACCTCCTCGGGGCGCGTCTCGCCGCCGTCGAGCGCCTCGTCGAAGGTCACGAAGGCGCGGTCGCCGCCGCGCTTGAGCGCCGTGCGCCGCCGGGCCGCGTCGGTGAGCACCTGGCGCATGGCGCGGGCCGCGATCCGCTTGAAGTGCAGCCGCGAGGCCGGCTCGCCGGGGAGCGCCGTCGCCAGCTTGAGGTACGCCTCGTTGACGAGCGCCGTCGGGTTGAGCGTCGCGCTCGGGTCGCCGCGCCCCACCGAGGCGGCGAGGCGGCGGAGCTCTTCGTAGGTCGCGCTGAACAGGCCGTCCAGGGCCGGTTCGTTCTCTGGCATGGCGGAGGCGGGCAGAGATAGCGTTGTTATAAATAAAACGCTTACAGAGCGAATATCCAAATCGCACCCTGCCCGCCGTCTCCGTCACCCCGCCACGCCCCACACCATCTGCCCGCCCAGGTGCCCCGTGAGCGCGACGAGCACGGCCGCCCCCAGCGCCAGCGCCAGCGCGACGAGCCGCAGCGCGAGCGGGTCCCGCTCGGCAGGCCCGCGCCCCGCGCGCCACGCCCAGAGCGCGATGCCGGCGAGCACCACGAGCGCGGCGAGGCTCACCCACAGCGTCCACTCGCCCAGGTCCTCGTGCCGCCCGACGAGCGCGTCCACGACCGGCGTCCCCTCGACGGCCTCGTGGATCGTTTCGCCGGTCCAGACCGCCGCCCACGCCCCGGCGGTCCCGGCAGCGAAGCCGAGGAGCGCGACGCCGCGCCAGAACGCCCGTCCGAGCGCCGCATAGACCACCGCCGCCGCCGCCCCGAAGAGCACGAACGCTATCGGGAAATGCACCACGACCGGGTGCCAGTACGGAATCTCCAGGTCCATACGGTCAGGTGTCAGGAGACGATAGGCAGGGGACGGTAGGTGCCAGCCCTCGGGCGCAAGGCCTTGCGCCCCTACGGACACTACGCGCGACGGCCTCAGTAAAACGGCCTCGGTAAATTGGATGGGTTTGCTTTCCTCTCCCTCCTCTCCCTCCTCTCTCGGCTCCGAATATCGAACACCCGTAGCTTCCGCTTCCCTCTTTTCGATCAGCCCCACCCGATGCGCCGTTTCCTCTTCTACCTCCTGGCGGGCTTCGTCGGCTCGCTCCTCGCGCTCTTCGTGTTCGCCTTCTTCGGCCTCTCACTCGGGGCGGCGCTCGTGCTCGGCGGCGACGCTGCGCCGGTGGTCGAGGACGGCTCCGTCCTCCGGCTCGACCTCGCCGGGCCGCTCCCCGAGCAGACCCCCTTCGACCCCCTCGGCGCGCTCCTCGGCACCTTCGACCTGACGCTGCTCGACGTCACCGACGCGCTCGAGAAGGCGGCCGCCGACGAGCGCATCGCCGCCGTGTGGCTGCGGCCCGACGGCATCGACGCCTCCTGGGCGACGCTCTCCGAGGTCCGCCGCGCGCTCGAGGCCTACCGCGCCAGCGGCAAGCCGCTCTACGCCAGCAGCGGCCCCGACGGCTTCGACGAGGCGGCCTACTACCTCGCCTCGGCCGCCGACTCGGTCTTCACCCCGCCCGAGGCCGCCTTTGAGCTGAACGGGTTCTACCTCGCCGCGCCGTTCTTCGCAGGCACGCTCGACAAGCTCGGCATCGAGCCGAAGGTCGTCCGCGCCGGGACCTACCAGAGCGCCGCCGAGATGTTCACCAACCGGGGCTTCTCGGACCCCAACCGCGAGCAGTACGCCGCCCTGCTCGACGGCGTCAGCGACACGTTCCTCTCGACGGTCGCCGCCGCGCGCGGGCTGTCGGCCGAGGCGCTCACAGCCGTCATCGAAGCCGGCGGGCTGTACGAGGCTGAGGCCGCGCGCGACGCCGGCCTCGTTGACGCCCTCGCCTACGAGTCCGACGTGCTCGGCGTGCTCCTCTCCGTCACCGGGCAGGAGGCCGACGAGGACCTCCGCTCGGTCTGGCTCGAAGACTACGCCTACGTCCCGCGCCACGACGCGGGCCTCGACCCCGGCGACCCCGACCACCTCATCGCGGTCGTCTACGCCGTCGGGCAGATCGTCCCCGGCGAGAGCGAGCCGGACGCCGGCTCCGGCGCGTTCCTCGGCTCGGACACCTTCACCGACGCGGTGCGCGAGGCCGCGCGCGACGAGGCCGTGCAGGCCATCGTCGTCCGCGTTGACTCGCCCGGCGGCTCGGCCACGGCCTCCGACGCGATGTGGCACGCCGTCGCCGAAGCCGCCGAGGTGGTTCCGGTCGTCGTCTCGATGGGGAGTGTGGCGGCCTCGGGCGGCTACTACCTCGCCGCCGCCGCCGACACCATCGTCGCTGAGGCGAGCACCGTCACCGGCTCGATCGGCGTGATCTCGCTGCTCTTCGACGCGACCGAGTTCCTGAACGACAAGCTCGGCGTCACGCTCGACGTGCTCCAGACCGGCCCGACTGCCGGCATCTACGCCCTCGGCGAGCCGCTCGACGCCCAGGAGGAGGCTGTGCTGGAACGCACGACCGAGCGCGTCTACGACACCTTCGTCCGCCGCGTCGCCGCCGGGCGCGGCCTCTCGCCCGACTCGGTCCGCGCCCTCGGCGGCGGCCGGGTCTACACCGGAGCCGCCGCGCAGGCGGTGGGTCTCGTGGATGTGCTCGGGGGCCTCGACGACGCCGTCGCCCTCGCCGCCGGCATGGCCGGGCTGGAGGCCGACGGCTACCAGCTCTGGTTCCTGCCGCCCGAGGAGTCGCTCTTCGAAGAGATCGCGGATGCCTTCGGCGTACAGGCGGCGGCCGCCCTCGCCCGCCTCCGCCCGCTCGCGCCCGAGGAGCGTCTGCTCCGCCGCCAGGCTGAGCTGCTCCGCGACGCCGTGCGCCTCCACGCCACGCCCCAGACGCGCCTTTTCTCCGAGATACGGGTGCGGTGAAAGAGGCTGTTTCTGCGGGGCTAGGCGCGCCTCTTCCACTAGCCAGGCCGCCTGCGCTGGTGAGCGACAGCGAGCACAAGCAGCGCGTCCGGCTCGGACCGATAGATCAGGTAGTACGGGAATCTCCGCAACGGCCAGCGCCGCAGCTCCCTGCCCTCGCCGATCGGCGTCCCCAGCCCCGGCTGCTCCGCGACCCGCTGAACGACGCGCTCGACCTCATCCGTGAACCGCCTGCCCAAGCCGTCAGCCTGCTCCTCGTAGTATGCCACTCGTAGTATGCCACCAAAGCGAGAAGCTCCGCGCGAGCCTCCGGGTGAAAGCCTATTCCTGTCATCGGGCCGCCGCGCGTGCGTCTGCGAACACCTGATCTGCAGGCACGGCGGTGGCGCTACCTGAGCGAAGCTCTGCGCCACGACGTCCAGCTTCCTCAGCCCAGGCTTGGTCGGTTTCGTCAACGTCATCGAGACTAGCGATCAGGCTCTGCGCGAGCCGAGCGCGGTCATGGCGCGGAAGCTGGAGCGCTTGGGCTTCGATTTCGTGTGTGCTCATCGTATGACGGAGTTAGTGGATTGGTCGGCGCAGCGACCCTCGCGATAAAACCAGCCTGTCTGCGCTTCGTGTTCGTGGGGTACGCCCGGAGGCTAGCCCGGTTCAGCCAGGCCCTCGCCGCCTCTGCCCGCTCGCGCCCGAAGAGCGCCTTTTCTCCGACCTCCGCGTGAGGTGATCGAGGTGCCCGACTCTTCCTTCTGCGACTCTTCCTTCTGCAACGAGGCTTCGACGGTGGGGTCGCCGACGGCTCAGGAGCGGGCACGGCTCAACAGACGGCCGCTCACCCGCGAAGAGCGAGCGGGATGGTAGGGTGAGAAACTGTTTAGTACCTGTTGAGGGAGCGTCCCCCTCCCCCGCCTTCGCGGGGGCAGGCTCTGGACAGGAGGGAGTAGTCCCGGAGGGGAGCACGCACAGCCGTGCGGGCGGGGTGGTAGATCGAGGGCTGGCACGGTGCTCGGTCTACCCCCTCCCCCTACGGGACTCGTCCCTTCGGGGACTCCCCCTGTCCAGGGGGAGGGGTTCTTTGGCCCGTTACCAAACAGTCTCTGAAGCTAAGACAGCGTGGGACACTGACCGAAGCGCAAGCGACTAGCGCTCTTCGTCGGGTGCAGCGGCGGGTTCTGCGGCTCCTGGCTTTTGTTCACGAGACGAGAGAACTCGGGTACTGCCTTTCCGCACGCGCACTTCGCGACCCTCTTGTCGAGGTCCACGCAGGCAACACGTGCCCATCAAGAGTGGCTTCAAGGACGGTCCACCTTCTCAAACTGTACGCCGCGTGTACGACCGGTGCCTGCGCGGAAGCCCGAGATGACGCCCGAGTCGTCGCGGTCGAACTCCATCGCCGGGAGCATCTGGTCGCCGGTGAAGGTGTCGCCGGACGAGCGCGCCAGCGTCGTGGGCTCCTTCGTGCGGTGGTTGGACAGCATGAGTTCGCCTTCCACTAACGCGATGGTGTAATGGACCCCCAACTCGTCGCTGAAGTAGCGGCCTGCGTAGTCCGCCAGAGGCGCGTCTTCCAGTGCGCCCTCGGGG
>JBBSMV010000101.1:0-10196 GCA_038232975.1 Rhodothermales bacterium | reverse complement strand
GCCGAGGACCTCGGCGGCGGTGCGGATGATGAAGGGGAGGAGCTGCCCCGTGCCCTCGGCCGAGTTGAGGCGGGCGGAGATCTCCAGCAGGCGCAGGAGATGCTCCGGGGCGAGGGCCTCGGCGGCGCGTGCGTGATGAAGGGAAGGCTCGGACAAAGGGGACTCGCTGGCAACGAGGGGGAGGCAACGAGACCCCGCGCACAAATACGATGCCTCTCCGTCCTGCACCGCTGACGCAGAGAGGCCCCCAGCGTGTGGGTTCACCTCTCACCGGAGGCCGATCAGAAACGAAACGGGCGGCGGCAGGCTCTCGCCCACCGCCGCCCGTTGCCCACAAAGGATGGCTCTAGAAATCCTTCACCTGGAGCCGCGCGTTCGTGGTCTCGCGCGGCGCGCCGCTGACCCTCCTGGCCTTGTCACGCAGCGCGTCGAGCACCTCGGCCGGCGTGCCAGTCGGCTCGTGCGAGAGGAGGAGGGCCGCCGCGCCGGCCACGTGCGGCGTCGCCATCGAGGTCCCCGAGAGGACCGCGTAGCGGCCGTCGTTGGCCGTCGAGAGGATGTCTACGCCGGGGGCGAAGAGGTCCACCGCCGGGCCGTAGTTCGAGAACGTCCGAGCGAAGTTGTCGTAGGCGTCGCTGGCCCCGACGGCGATGGCACCGGGGGCGTGAGCCGGCGAGTAGGTCGCGGCGTCGGTGGCCCCGTTGCCGGCCGAGACGCGCCCAGGCCGCCAACAACGACGGCGTCTGGAACGACACCGGCGCATCGGTCGCGCTCACGCTGCGGCCGCACGTCTGGCAGACGGTGTGGTTCCAGGCCCTCTGCGTGCTCGCCGTCGGCCTCGCCGCCTTCGGCACCTACCGCGTCCGCGTCCGCCAGCTCCGCGCCCGCGCCGAGTACCTCGAGCGCGTCGTGGACGAGCGCACCCACGAGCTGGCCGAGAAGAAAGCCCTCGTCGAGGCGCAGGCCGGCGAGCTGGCCGCGCTCAACCGCAGCCTCGAAGAGAAGGTGCGCGACCAGCTCCAGGAGATCCTCCGCGGCTCGCGCCTGCGGAAGTTCTTCCCCAAGAAGGTCGTCGACCGCATCCTCAGCGCCGACGAGGACGTCCGCGTCAGCAGCGAGCGTCGGCGGGTCACCGTCTTCTTCTCGGACCTCACCGGGTTCACCCGGCTCTCCGACACCACCCCGCCCGACGTGGTCACCCGGCTGCTCAACGAGTACCTCAACGCGATGGTCGCCCTCGTCGAGGCGCACGGCGGGACGCTCGACAAGTTCATGGGCGACGGGATCATGGTGCTCTTCGGGGCCGTGGGCGAGATGCCGCCGGAGGTGCAGGCGCGGCAGGCCGCCCGGATGGGCCTCGCCATGCAGCGCGCCATGCGGGGCCTCGCCGCGCGGTGGGCCGCCGAGGGCCTCGGCCACCGCGTCGCCATCCGCATGGGCGTCCACCAGGGCGAGGTGACCGTCGGCAACTTCGGCTCGGACGACCTCGTCGAGCACACGGCCATCGGGCAGGGCGTGAACCTCGCCTCCCGCCTCGAAGGGGCCTGCGCGCCGGGCGAGGTCCTCGTCTCCGAGCCCGTCTACGCCCTCGCGGCGTCGGCCTTCGCCTACGGCGCGCGCCAGGAGCACCGACTCAAAGGTATCGCCGAGCCGGTCCCCGCCTTCCCCCTCGACCCGGACCGGACCCGGAGGCCTTGGGCGATGGAGCAGCGGGCAGGCCCCCGTGCGCCGCTCAAAGCGAGGCCTAGCTACGGCAGGAACCAGAGGGGGACCCCACGACGGGGGCAGCACATAGGCTGCTTCCGTTATTTTTTTGCCCTTGGCCTTTGGTTCGCCCTAGAGCCGTGATTATACTGGAGGGCCAAATGCTTCTAATCCAGCTACCCTTGCCCGTTACAACGGAGGAACTACCATGCCTAGCCGTCTGCTATCACTCGTTCTCGTGGCGCTCGCCCTCGTGCTGAGCGCCCAGCCCGCCGAAGCCCAGCTCTGGAAGAAGGCCAAAGAGGCCGCCAAGCGTGGGGCCGAACGCGCCGTCGAGCGCGAAACGGCCGAGCGTGCCGACCGCGCCGTGACCGGCGTCTTCGAGGCCGGCGACGACGCCGTCGCCTGCGCCGTCGGCGACGACGCCTGCGCCCGGCAGGCGCGTGAGGAAGGCAAGGAGGTGGTCTACGTGGACGCGGAGGGCACTCCGCTGCCGGCCGACCAGCAGCCCGCGGCCACCTCGGATGCCGCCGTCGCGCAGGCGCAGGCTCCCGGCCAGGGCGCGTGGACCAACTACGACTTCGTCCCCGGCGAGCGCGTCCTCTTCTACGAGGACTTCGAGGACACCTACACCGGCAACGTGCCCAGCCGCATCCGCTTCGTCAACGGCGTGATGGAGGTCGTCGAGGAGAACGGCAACAAGGCGCTGCGCATGCAGACCGAAGGCGGCAGCAAGTTCGCCCTACCGCTCCCAGAGACGCTCCCGGATCGGTACACCATCGAGTTCGACGCCTATGTGCCGTACTACACGAACCTCTGCCTCTTCACGAACCCGCTCGCGAAAGAGCGCGATACCTACCGGTGCAGCCAGGCTATCGCGTGGGACGACGCGACGGGCGTGATCGTCGGCGGGGGATACTTCGGGAAGCCCGGCTTCGTCGCCCCGGACGGGAGCGCGAGCGGCACGTCGGAGGCCGAGCGCTACAAACCCCTCAACGAGGGCTACGTCCCGGTCCGCATCACCGTCGACGTCACGTACATCAAGGTATACTTCGGCGAGAACCGCGTCGTCAACATCCCGAACGCGGAGATCGCGCGGACAGACGAGATCATGTTCATCGCCGAGTACGGAAGCGGAGACGAGCAGGAGGTCTTCCTCGACAATATCCGCGTGGCCGCAGGCGGGCGCGAGTCCATGTACGACCGGCTCGTAGCCGACGGCCGCGTCGTCACGCACGGCGTCCTCTTCGGCACCGGCAGCGCGACGATCCGGCCCGAGTCTACGCCGACGCTCGACGACATCGCCCGCACGCTCCAGCAGCACGGCGACCTCCGCCTCCGCATCGAGGGCCACACCGACAACACCGGCTCGGCCGAGGCTAACCAGCAGCTCTCCGAGCGCCGCGCCGCCGCCGTCCGCGACTACCTCGTGCAGCGCGAAGGCATCCGCGCCGACCGGCTCGAGTCCGCCGGCCTCGGCCAGGCACAGCCCGCCGCCGACAACAGCACGCCCGAGGGGCGGCAGACCAACCGCCGCGTCGAGCTCGTCGTGCTGTAATCGCCGAGCCGTTCCGCTCTACTCCTCTAGCCTGACGGTTCCATGCCTCGTCTCCTGCTCCCTCTCCTCTGCGCCCTTCTAATTGCGCCGGGCGCGGGTGCCCAATCCGCGCAGGACCTCCTCCGCGATGCCCTCAGCCGCTACGAAGCCGAGATGGCCGGCGTCGAGAACTACACGCTCCGGCAGTCCGTGATGGGCACCGAGACCGTGACCTACGCCGAGCGCGCCGAGGGCGGCGCACCGCTCGACTACCGCTACACCGCCTACGCCGTTACGCCCGGCGGGGAGCTTGTGGAGGTCGGGGCGGCAGACGGCGCGGCGAGCAACCCCTACCTCGTGCTCGACCGGATCACCGAGCACGCACGCTACGCCGGAACCTCGGACGTGGACGGCACAGAGACGCATGCCGTCGCCGTAGACAACTTCGGTGAGGTCGCCCGCGACCTCGCCGTGATGCCCGAGCAGGCCGACGCCGAGTTCGACGTCGAGACCCTCACGCTGTACCTCGACACCGACGGCCTCCGCGCGCGCAAGATGACGATGGAGGGGACGATGGAGCGTGACGGCCGCACCTCGCCGGTCACCATCGAGACGCGCTTCTTCGACTACCGCACCGTGGACGGCTTCACGACCCCGTTCCGCCTGACGATGGAGGTGCAGGGGATGGACGGCGGGATGGACCCCGAGGAGCGCGAGGAGACCCGCCGCCAGCTCGAGGAGGCGCAGCGGCAAATGGAGTCTATGCCGGCCGAGCAGCGCGCGATGATGGAGCGGATGATGGGCGACCGCCTGGAGCAGCTTCAGCAGATGCTCGCGGGCGACGGCTTCGCCTTCGAGATGGAGGTGACCGACGTGCAGGTCAACGCCGGCCGGCCGCGCTGACGCCTGCGCTGAGCTGCATGCGCTCAGCGCAGTGACCGGAGGTAAGCCCACGACCAGAGGCCCCCGGCGTGCCCGTCGCCCCAGACGAGCTGGACGGCGTAGTTTCCCGCCGGGCGGACCTCCTGGATCTCGTAGGTCTGGAGACTCGGCAGGTCCCACACGGCTGGGTCCACGGGGTCGGCTATCTTCCCGTGCCCGCCCCGGCACTCGACGCACGGGCACGCGCGGCGGAGACCCTCGTAGGAGTACGCCGAGGTGTGCCCGTCGGCCCACGCGACCGTAAGCTCCTGCGCGGCGTGGTCCACGGCGATCTGGGTCGGGGTCAGGCGCGAGTCGGGCATAGAGAGGAGAGAGAGGAGAGAGAGGAGAGAGAGGAGAGAGAGGAGAGAGAGGAGAGAGAAAACTGACAAAGTTAACGAGGCCGTAATACTCAGAGCTAACCGTTCATCATCTCCCCATTCCCCCATTCCTTCCATGCCCCCCATTCCCGGCCTTCACCACGTCACCGCCGTCTCCGGCCCGGCGCAGCGGAACGCCGATTTCTACGTCGGCGTCCTCGGCCTCCGCCTCGTCAAGAAGACCGTCAACTTCGACGACCCCGGCACCTACCACCTCTACTACGGCGACGCGCTCGGCCGCCCCGGCTCGGTCCTGACCTTTTTCCCGTGGGCGAACGCTGCGCCCGGCCGCAGCGGCGCGGGCATGGCGGCGGCGACCGCCTACGCGGTGCCCGCCGACGCACTCGACTTCTGGATGACGCGCTTCGCCGACCGCGCCCTCGATTTCGATGCGCCGGTTGAGCGTTTCGGCGAAGCGGTGCTGGGGTTTGCCGACCCCGACGGGCTGCGGCTCGAGCTCGTCGCTGACGGCGCGACCGGTGAGGGCTGGGCCGAGGGGCCGGTGCCGCCCGAGGCCGCCGTGCGGAGCTTCCACAGCGTCACCCTCGCCCTCACCGACACGGGGCCGACGGCGCGCGTGCTCGCCCTCTTCGGCTGGGACAACGTCGGCGAGGAGGCGGGGCGGCTGCGCTTTCGGGCACCGGGCGGCGGCCCGGCGAGCGTCGTGGACCTCGTGCAGACCACCGAGCGGGGGCGGCCGGGGGCCGGGACGGTCCACCACGTCGCCTTCCGCGCGCGCGGCGACGAGGAGCAGCGGGCCTGGCAGGACGCGCTCCGCAGCGCCGGCCTCTTCGTCACCGAGGTCAAGGACCGGCAGTATTTCCGCTCGGTCTACTTCCGCGAGCCGGGCGGGGTCCTCTTCGAGATCGCCACCGACGCGCCGGGCTTCACCGCCGACGAGCCGGCCGACGCGCTCGGAGGCGCACTCAAGCTCCCGCCGTGGGTCGAGGACCGCCGCGCCGCCATCGAGCGGCAGCTTCCTCCCCTTACGGTCCCGACCGCATGAACCGCCTCGACCCCCACGCCGACGCGCTCGTCCGCACGGCCGGCGCTCCGCTCGGGCGCGCGAAGGCGGCCGTCGTCATGCTCCACGGCCGGGGCGACTCCGCCGATGGCATCCTCGGCCTCGCCGCCGAGCTCGCGCAGCCAGAGCCTGTCCCCGCGACGGCGGGGATCGCGTACCTCGCCCCGGAGGCAGCCGGGCACTCGTGGTACCCGCACTCGTTCCTCGCCCCGCTCGACCGGAACGAGCCCTGGCTGTCGTCGGCGCTCGGCGCGGTCGGGCGCGTGATGGACGAGATCGAAGCAGGGGGCATCGGGCCGGAGCGGGCGGTGCTGTGCGGCTTCTCGCAGGGCGCGTGCCTCGCGCTCGAATACGCGGCCAGGCATCCGCAGCGCTATGGGGGCGTCGTCGCTCTCAGCGGCGGCCTCGTCGGGAGCGAGCAGCTCCAGGCCGCCGACCCGCCCGCCGACAAAATCCTCGCCTACGACGGCGACCTCGCCGGCACGCCAGTCTTTCTCGGGTGCAGCGACGAGGACCCGCACATCCCGCTGACTCGGGTTGAGCATTCGGCTGAGGTGCTTGGGAAGATGGGTGCGGACGTGACGCTGCGTGTCTATCCCGGCATGGGGCACACCGTCAACGAGGACGAGGTCCGGTTCGTGCGCGGCCTCCTCGCCCGCATCCAGGAGCAAACCTAATGGCCGTCCCCAACGCTCAGCAGCAGATCACCGACGCCCTCGTCGCCCTCCCCGGCGTCGAGGCCGGCGCGCACCGCTTCGGCGGGACCGAGTACCGGCTCGGCACGCGGGAGATCGGCCACATCCACGGCGACCGGCTCGTGGACGTCCCGTTCCCCCGCGCTGTGCGCGACGAGGTGGTGGCGGCGGGCGAGGCCGAGGCGCACCACATCCTGCCCGAGAGCGGGTGGGTCAGCCTGTGGCTTCGCGCGCCGGAGGACGTGCCGCGCGCCCTCGCCCTGCTGCGCCGCTCCTACGACCTCGCCGCAGCAAAGGCCGACGCGCAGCGCGAGGCCCGGCCCGACGGAGCCGCGCCCGCCGCCGTCAAGAGAGCATCTCTTCCTCGCTGACCTACGCCGACATGCCCTCCCCCCGCTGGCCCGAGCTCCCGCCACTGGCAGCCTGGCAGGACACCTGCGCGACCCTCCACCTGTGGACGCAGGTCGTCGGCAAGGTCCGGCTCGCGCTCGGGCCGCGGATCAACCACTGGTGGGGCGTCGCGCTCTACGTCACCCCGCGCGGGCTGACCACCTCGGCGATGCCCTACGCGGCGGGCACCGTAGAGATCGAGTTCGACTTCGCCCGGCACACGCTCCGCGTCGAGACCTCGGAGGGAGGCACCCAGGCGTTCGCGCTGGAGGCGATGCCGGTGGCTGACTTTTACCGGAAGACGATGGCCGCGCTGCGAGCGCTCGGCGTCGAGGCCGACGTGTGGCCCGTGCCGGTTGAAATGGAAGACGTGATCCCCTTCGAGGACGACACCGAGCACGCGAGCTACGATCCCGAGGCCGTCCACGCCTTCTGGCGCGCGCTCGTCCAGGCCGACCGGGTGTTTACGGACTTCCGCGCCCGCTTCGTCGGCAAGAGCAGCCCGAGCCACTTCTTCTGGGGCGCGTTCGACCTGGCCGTGACGCGCTTCTCGGGGCGGACCGCGCCGCCGCACCCCGGCGGCTACCCCAACGTCGCTGACTGGGTCATGGAGGAGGCCTACTCGCACGAGGTGGCGAGCGCTGGGTTCTGGCCGGGGACGGGGCTGGGCGAGGCGGCTTTTTATGCCTACGCCTATCCCCAACCCGACGGCTTCGCCGAGCGCGAGGTCGAGCCGGAGGCGGCCTACTTCCACGACGACCTCGGCGAGTTCGTCCTCCCCTACGAGGCCGTGCGAACGGCTGCCGATCCTGATGCCACGCTCCTGGCTTTCCTCCAGAGCACCTACGAAGCTGCCGCCGACCTCGCCGCCTGGGACCGCCCCGCGCTGGAGCGTGCAGCCGCTCAGTAGCGAACCTCAAACGACTGCGACGGGCCGACGGTGAAGCGGGCGCACGTCCTGTCATACTCGAACGCTACCGGCTCGCCGTCGGCCGCAACCTCGACCGGCCCTGGCCCGAAGACCTCGACCTCCCACCGCGCCCACGGCGGGGCGAAGTCGCCCTCGACCTCGGCGCGGACCGTGAGCGTCTCGTCGTCGCAGGTGCCGTGGAAGGTGCAGCGGTAGAAGCCGCCGCGCTCGAAGTCCCAGCCGTCGCCCGCGTCGTCGTAGAGCACCGAGGTGAAGTTGCCCGAGGCCGGGTAGACCTGGAGCGTCAGCGCCTCGAAGGGCTCGGCCGTCGTCTGCCGGACGGGGGCGAGGGGCAGGACGGTCCCGGCCCGCACCCAGAGCGGGAGCGCGTCGAGCGGGGTCTCGACCCGGAGCGTCTGCCCGCCTTCGTGGCTCGCGCCGCTCCAGAAGTCGAACCAGCCGCCGGGGACGACGGGGAGGTAGACGTCGGCGTGCCGCTGTCCTTCGTCGAGGGCCGGATAGGCGAGGAGGGCGTCGCCGACGTAGAAGCCGGCCGGGGTCTCGAGCCGGACGGCGAGGTCGTCGGGGTGTGCCAGCGCGAGCGGGCGGAGGATCGGGAGCGCGTCGGCGGCGGCGCGGTAGAGCGCCGTGTAGAAGTAGGGCAGCAGCCGGTAGCGGAGCTCGATGGCCTCGCGGCAGACGCGCTCGACCTCCGGCCCGAGCGCCCACGGCTCCTGCGGCGGCGTGTCGAGGCCGGAGTGGTTGCGGAAGAACGGCATCAGCGCGCCGAGCTGCGTCCACCGCGCCAGCAGCTCGCCCGTCGGCGCGCCGACGAACCCGCCGACGTCGGCCCCGACGAAGGCCATGCCCGAGACGTTGAGGCTGAGGCATTGCTGGAGCGCGAGCCGGAGGTGGTCCCACGTCGAGGAGTTGTCGCCGGTCCAGCCGGTGGCCCAGCGCTGCGTGCCGGCGTAGGCCGCGCGCGTGATCACGAACGGCCGGCGCTCGGGGCGGAGGCGGCGCAGGCCCTCCCAGGTCGCGCGCGCCATCTGCATCCCGTAGACGTTGTGCATCGCCGCGTGGTCGGCCCCGCGGCCCTCGTAGGCGTGGCGCACCTCGGCCGGCAGCGTGAGCGCGTCGGCCTCGACGTTGCCCTCGCCCTCGGGGTTGAAGAGCGCCGGCTCGTTCATGTCGTTCCAGACCCCGTCGACGCCCTGCGCCAGGAGGTAGCGGTGGAGGTCGCCCCACCAGCGGCGGGCGGCGGGGTCGGTGTAGTCCGGAAAATAGCAGAGGCCGGGCCAGACGGTGCCCGTGGCGAGCGCGCCGTCGGGGCAGCGGCAGAAGGCGTCGTGCTCGATTCCGCTCCGGGCCACGGCGTAGGCCGGGTCGTCGGCCTTGATGCCGGGGTCCACCATCACGACCGCGTGGAAGCCGTCGGCCTTCAGCTCGCGGAGCAGCCCGGCGGGGTCGGGGAAGGCGTCGCGGTCCCAGGTGAAGACGCGGTAGCCGTCCATGTAGTGGATGTCGAAGTAGAGCGCGTCGCACGGAATCCCGCGCGCGCGGAAGCCTCGGGCGACGGCGCGCACCTCGTCGGCCGTCCGGTACGAGTAGCGGCACTGGTGGTAGCCCAGCGCCCACTTCGGCCACAGCGGGGGCCGCCCCGTCAGGCGCGAGAGCTGCTGGACGACCTCCACCGGCGTCGGCGCGTGGAAGACGTAGTACGTCAGCGTCTCGGCCTCAGCCTCGATGCGGAGCCGGTCGGGGTCGGCCGCGCCGAGGTCGAAGACCGAACGGACGGGCGTGTCGACGAAGAGGCCGTAGGCGAGCGGCCCGGCGTCGGCGCTGCCGGCGGCGGTGATGCCGAGGACGAAGGGGAGGGTTTTGTAGAGCGGGTCGGTCCCGCGCTCGAAGGCGAAGGCGTCGGTGTTCCAGTGCTCGTAGCGCCCGCCGCGCCGGTCGAGGCCCGCCGCCTTGTCGCCGAGGCCGAGGAGCCGCTCGCCGTTGCGGAGCCGCTTGCTGAGCCCCCCGCCGACCGCGCCCCCCGCGCCGCGCCGCCACGCCGGAGCCTCGGCGTCTTCGAGCACGGCCTGCCCGCCCGTCGTGAGCACGCCGAGGCAGCCCGTCGCCCGGTCGAGGCGGACCTGGAGCGCGGCGGTGCGGAGCGTTACGTCGCCGTCGGTCTCCTCCACGTCGAGGGTGCTCGGCCCGGCCCACGCCGCGCCGGGGTCGAGGGCGTAGGAGAAGCCGTCGGGGAGGGTGCCTGTCGGGGAGAGGACAACCTTCAGCACGCCGTCGGCGAGGAAGCGCAGGCGGCCACTGGCCTCGTCACAGCGGAAGCCGACGCCGTCAGGTTCGGGAGAGACAGCGGTGACGGGTCCGGGCGCAGCGAAGCCGTGTGCCGGGGCGCGCGCCGCGACGGACGCCCCGGCGGGAGAAGTAGAGTCTGGCATTAAAAAGCGTGGGTAGAAAAAGCGGTTGGATGGGTGGGGGGCTGGGTGCATGGGGGTGTCCTCTCCCGCCCTCCCGTTCTCCCATCTCCCTAAGCCGGCTCGGCGGCCTCGGTCTCGGTCAGGGCCGCCTCGGTCTCGGCGTCGAAGAAGTGCAGCTTGCCCGTGTCGAGCGCAAGCTCGATCTC
>JBBSMV010000100.1:0-10264 GCA_038232975.1 Rhodothermales bacterium | reverse complement strand
TCGATGAGCGGATCCTTCTGGCCGTAGGCGCGGAGCCCGACGCCTTCCTTCACTTCGTCGAGGTCGCGGAGGTGTTCGGTCCACCGGCCGTCGATCGTCGTGAGCACGGCGGCACGTTCGAGGCCGTCGTTGACCTCCTGCCCGTTCGTCGCGACCACGTCTTCGGGGCGGACGACGACGCGCATCATCCGGCGGCCGTCGGTGAAGTCCACGAACAGCCGCTCCGGCTTCTTCTCGTCGTCGCGGTTGACGATCTCCTGAATGGAGTGGAAGAACGGGCGGGCGAGCGCCTCGCGCTTGCGGTTGTAGTGCGCGAGCGCGGCGTCGTAGACCGCCTCGATCATCCCATCTTCCCCGAGCCCGAACGCCTTCTGGCGCTCGATCTCAAAGTCGAAGGCGAGCGTCCGCCGCAGCTCGTCGTGGAGACCGTCGAGGTCGCCGTCGCTGAAGTGCGTACGGACGAGGCGCTCGGCGACCTGGTAGAGCATGTCGAGGATGTCCGAGTGGAGGCGGTCGCCGAGGAGGGCGTGGAGGCGCTGGTCGTAGATGACGGTGCGCTGCGCGTTGAGCACGTCGTCGTAGTCGAGCTGGCGCTTGCGGATGGCGAAGTTGTTCTGCTCGACCTTCTTCTGGGCGCGCTCAATCCCCTTCGTGATCCACTTGTGGGTGATGACCTCGCCCTCCTTCATCCCGAGCTTGTCCATGATCTTCGCCGTCCGGTCGTGGCCGAAGAGGCGCATGAGGTCGTCTTCGAGCGAGACGTAGAAGACCGACTCGCCGGGGTCGCCCTGGCGGCCGGAGCGACCACGGAGCTGGAGATCGATCCGCCGCGACTCGTGGCGCTCGGTGCCGACGATGGCGAGGCCGCCCTTGCCCTTGACGGCGTCCTTGATCTTGATGTCGGTGCCGCGCCCGGCCATGTTCGTGGCAATCGTGACGGCCCCCTGGCGGCCGGCCTCGGCCACGATCTGCGACTCGCTCTTGGCGCGGTCCTTCCGCGCGTTGAGCACGTTGTGCGGGATGTCCTGCCGCTTCAGCATCCGGCTCAGCGTCTCCGACACCTCGACCGACGTGGTGCCGACGAGCACGGGCTGGCCGGCCTCGTGGTAGGCACGAATCTGGTCGAGGATGGCGTGGTACTTCTCGCGCTTCGTCTTGTAAACGAGGTCCTCGTTGTCCGCGCGGTCGATGGGGCGGTTCGTCGGGATGATCGAGACCTCCATGTCGTAGATCTTCCCGAACTCCTCGGCCTCGGTCTCGGCCGTGCCCGTCATGCCGGAGAGCTTGTGGTAGAGGCGGAAGTAGTTCTGGAGCGTGATCGTGGCGTAGGTCTGCGTCGCCTTCTGGACGGTCACCTGCTCCTTCGCCTCGATGGCCTGGTGGAGCCCGTCGGAGTAGCGACGGCCGGGGAGCACGCGGCCGGTGTGCTGGTCCACGATCTGCACCTTCTCGTCCTGGACGATGTACTCGACGTCCTTCTCGTAGAGGGTATAGGCCTTGAGGAGCTGGTGGACGGCGTGGATGTGCTCGGAGCGCTCGGCGAAGAGGGTGTAGAGGTCGCGCTTGGCGACCTCCTGCTCGGCGGCGAGGGCGCGGAGGTCGTTCTCGAGCTTGTTGGCGCGCTTCTCCTCGCTCAGCGAGTCGTCGGCCTGGAGCGCGGCGCGGAGGTCGGCCTCTTTCTTTTTGTACTCCTTCTCGATGGCGGCGATCTCCTCGCCCACGTCCGGGATGACGAAGAACGAGATGTCCGAGTTGGCAGCGCCCGCGATGAACTCGCGGCCCTTGTCGGTCATCTCGATGGAGTGCTGCTTCTCGTCGAGGGCGAAGTGGAGCACCTCGTCGACCTCGGGCATCCGCTTGGCGTTGTCCTGGAGGTAGAAGAACTCGGTCTTGCGCAGGAGCTGGTCGACGCCCGGCTCGCCCTTGAGCTTGATGAGGCGCTTGTTGCGGGGGTAGCCGCGCTCGGCGCGCAGCAGCGCCAGGCCGATCTCGTCGTCGAGCCGGCGGGCGCGCTTCTTGTCGCCCGCCGCCTCGGCCTCGGCCTGCTCCTTGAGCATCCGCTCGGCCTCGGCGACGAGGGAGCCGACGAGCTTCTGCTGGGCGTAGACGAGCCGGTCCACCGGCGGCCGAAGCTCCATGAAGCGGTCCTCGTCGGCGTCGGGGACGGGGCCGGAGATGATGAGCGGCGTCCGCGCCTCGTCGATCAGCACCGAGTCCACCTCGTCGACGATGGCGAAGTGGTGGCGGCGCTGGACGAGCTGGTTGGGGTCGACGACGAAGGAGTTGTCGCGGAGGTAGTCGAACCCGAACTCGTTGTTGGTGCCGTAGGAGATGTCGGCGCGGTAGGCGGCGCGGCGCTCGGCCGAGTGCGGCTGGTATTTATCAATGCAGTCCACCGTCAGGCCGAGGAACTCGTAGATCGGCCCCATCCACTCGGCGTCGCGCTGGGCGAGGTATGGGTTGACGGTGACGAGGTGGACGCCGCGCCCGACGAGCGCATTCAGGTAGACCGGGGCGACGGCAACGAGGGTCTTGCCCTCGCCCGTCTTCATCTCGGCGACCCGCCCGCGGTGGATCACGATGCCGCCGATGAGCTGGACGTCGTAGGGCACCATGTCCCACCGGACCGTGCTCCCGCCGGCCTCCCACTCCTGGCCGGCGAGGCGGCGGCACGTCTCCTTGACGGCGGCGAACGCCTCGGGCAGCAACTCGTCGAGCACGTCCTCGACGGCGTCGAGCCACTCGTGGTCGAGGTCGTCGAGCTGATCGACGAGGGCTTGGCGCTCGCCGTGGCTGAGCACGCCCTCGGCGGCCTGCCCGTCGCCGCCGACCGGCGCGTCGGCGTCGCCCGCGGCCTTCAGCCGGGCGCGGATCTCATCGCGCTCGGATTCGATCTCGGCGACGGCCTCGGCGATGCGGGCCTTGAAGGCCGGGGTCTTGGCCTGGAGCTGCTCGTCGGAGAGGGCGCGGAGCTGCTCGGCGTGCTCGTTGATGGCGTCGATGAGGGGCTGGAACTGCGCGATGTCGCGGTCATTCCGGTCGCCGAAGAGCTTTTTTACGAAGTTCAGCATGGGGGCGGAAACGTGGTTAGAAAGGTGCTGTTGCAGACCCCCCGCTTCCCGCTCCATAGCTCCGGTTTCGCCTCCGCTCAGGACGCGAGAAGCTGTCCCCCTCACCGAGGGGGACAGCCGCGTGAAGCCGGGAGCGGAGACTCGCAGAGTCGGAGCGACCGCGAGCGTGGCAGGGGGTCAGCAAGGGCAGAGGTTTTGCCTGGTCGGGCGGCGGGGAGTCTATCGTACCTTCGTGCCCCGGCAGGAAATCGGACGCTCTGTCGGACAACGTGGCAGAAGCTACAACAACGACCCGCGCTTATCGGTTCAGAGCTACGCCTTGCGCGCTTTTTACGAGGGGGATGCCGGGCGCTGAAGCGCCACCGCCGCGAGGCGTGCTGGCACCCTCAGCCCTGGCCCCTCGTTCCTCGTGTCGGCGCGTATCCTCCCGTTCTTTACTGCGCCCTGACCGCCTGATTCCATGCCGCGTCTCGCTCGCCTCGCCGCCGTCTCCCTTTCCCTCCTCTCGGTCGCTGCGGCCTCCGGGGCCTTCGCGCAGCCGAGCCGGCTGACCGGGTTCGGGCTGCTGCGGCTGGAGCCGTCGGCGCGGGCGACGGCGCTCGCCGGGGCCTACGGCACGGGCAACGGCGAGGACGTGAACGCGCTCTTCGCCAACCCGGCGCTCCTCGATGCCGAGAGCCACCGGCGGCTCTCGGTCGGCTACCTCAACCACCTCGCCGACATCAACGCCGGCTTCGTGGCCTTTGCCTACGACGCCGAGCGCCTCGGCGGGACGCTCGGCGGCGCGCTCCGCTTCCTCTCCTACGGCGACTTCGAGCGCGCCGACGCCGACGGCACCCGGACGGGCGACACGTTCGGTGCCTCCGACGCGGTCGTCACCCTGAGCTACGCCCGGCCCTACGGCGAGCGCGTCCGCCTCGGCGCGAGCGCCCACGCCGTGTTCTCCTCGCTCGACGACGCCTCGGCGCAGGCCCTCGCCGCCGACCTCGGCGCGACCTACCTCGTCCCGGAGCGGGGCTTCGCGCTCAGCGCCGCGCTCCGCAACCTCGGCGTGGTCACGGGCAGCTTCGGCGCGGAGGACGACGTGCTGCCGGTGGACCTCCGGGTCTCGGTCTCGAAGCAGCTCGCCTACGTCCCGCTCCTGATCACGGTGGCGGGCTACGACCTGACCTCGTTCGAGAACGAGAACGGCTCGGCGCTCAGCGAGGTCGCCCGCCACCTCTCGGTCGGCGGCGAGCTCCAGCTCGGGCGGCCCTTCGCGCTGCGCGCCGGCTACAACCACCGGCTCCACGAGGACCTCAAGACCGACACCCGGATTGACCTCGCCGGGCTGGGCCTGGGCTTCGGGCTGAGCCTGCGGCGCTTCGGGTTCGACTACGCCTACAACGCGTGGAGCTCGTTCGGCGGCCTCCACCACGTCACACTGCGGACCCGGCTCTGACTCCTGACAGGCGGGGCGAAGGCCGGGCTCGCCCCGCCTTCACAAGCGCACGCTGAGCTTCGTCCGGTCCCGGCCGCCTGCATAGGGCGACGCCGGTTACATTGCACTTCTATCGCCTGCCATCTGTGGGCGCAAAAGGCGTGGTATGATACCAAGTCCGGATAAACCGGGTAGGTCTGCCCTCCGCCTCTGCCCCCCATCGTAGGGATGCCCCCCATCGTAGGGACAGGACGTGTCCTGTCCAGCCCTGGGGCACGTCTGCGCGGACACGGCACGCCGTGTCCCTACGGCCAGGGTGATCCAGATCAACCTAGAGTTGGCATGAGTCGGTCTCCATCCAAGCTCGGCTTTAACGGGACGTGGTCCATGGCCGTCGGCGGCATGGTCGGCGGCGGCATCTTCTCGACGCTCGGCGTGGTGATCGGGATCGCAGGGGCCTGGGCGTGGCTCAGCTTCGTCGCCGCAGGCCTCATCGCGCTGGCCGCGGGGTACAGCTACGTGAGGCTGGCCGCCCACTACGGCGAGGGGGGCGGGGCGTTCACGTTCCTCCGGGAGATCAACGCGGAGGGGTTCGCCGGCAGCCTGTCGTGGGTGCTCATCGTCGGGTACGTGCTCACGAACGCGGTCTACGCCTTCGCCTTCGGGGAGTACCTGGGGCATGTCATCGGGCTGGGGCCGTGGTTCCCGCGCGCGGCGGCGGCCGCCATCGTGGCCCTGTTCGTCGGGCTGAACCTGCGGGGCGTCGGCGAGGCCGGCGGCGTCGAGGTGTTCCTCGTGTGGTTCAAGCTGGCCGTGCTCGTGGGGCTGGCGGGCTGGGGGCTGGCGCAGTGGGACCCGCCCATGCTCTCGCGGGGGGTGCCGGACGCCGGGACCGGCGCGGCGCTCTTCGGCGCGGCCTCCGTGTTCATGGCCTACGAGGGGTTCCAGCTCCTCACCTACGACTACGAGGACATCGAGCAGCCCAAGAAGACGCTGCCCCGCGCCGTGCTCTCGGCGATCGTCGTGGTGATCGCCGTCTACGTCGTCGTCGCCCTGGGCACGACGATGCTCATCGAGGTGGACCAAGTGGTGGAGCACAAAGAGGTCGCCCTCGCGATTGCGGGGCGGCAGGCGTTCGGGACTGTCGGCCTCGTCGTGGTCACGGTGGGCGCGGCGTTCTCCACCGGGTCGGCCATCAACTCGACGCTCTTTGCCACGGCCCGGCTCGCGCACGAGGTGGCGGAGGACGGGGAGTTGCCGGCCGTCCTCGAGCACGAGAACAGCGCGGAGGTGCCGGACCGCGCCGTGCTCGGGCTGGGCGCGATGGCGGCGGTTCTCGCCGTGGTGGGATCGCTCACGACGCTCGTCGAGGCGGCCAGCCTCGCGTTCCTGTTCACGTTCGCCGTCGTGTGCGGGCTCGCGTTCCGGGAGCGGGTCGGCTCGCAGGCCGTCACGGGGATAGGCGCGCTCGCGGCGGCGGCAGCGGCCGTAGCGCTCGTCGCCCGCCTGACCCGGACGGCCCCGCTGGCGCTCGTCTTTCTCGGCGTCCTCGTGCTCATTGCCGTGTTCGGGCGGCCCGTCCTTCTCCGCCACGTCAACACGGAGAAGCGGCGTAGCTGAGCCGCGCAGCCGGCCCCGCTCAGAAGATGGGGCTGGGCTGGAGGCGGACGTTGTGGACGGTGGGGCCTCGGCGGGCGCGCGGCCCTCGTAGCTCAGGCTGGCGCGGAATCAGAATGCTGTCCGGGCGGTACAACGCCGGTACCATGGGACGTCAACAAGGGAGGTCTGGCATGGAGACAGGAAAGATCACTATCGAGGTAGACCAAGAGGCCGCCCGCGCCTACGAGGCGGCTACTCCTGAAGAGCGACGAAAGATAGACCTGCTGCTGAGTCTCCACTTGAAGCACGTCACGGGTCCTGTCCGTCCTCTCAAGGAGGTGATGCGCGAGATCAGTGAAAAGGCGCAGGCACGCGGCCTGACCGAGGCAACGCTCAACGAGCTGCTTCGTGAGGAATAGGCCCTGCTACGTCCTCGATTCGAACGTAATCATCAGCGCCGTCCTGTTTCACCGAGGAACGCCCGCTCGGGCCGTTAACGCTGCTCTGGACCGAGGGCAGGTTCTCGTGTCCGAGGAGGTTGTAAGAGAGTTGGACGATGTGCTGAGCCGGGGAAAATTCGAGCGCTACGCGAGTGAGCGGGAACGGACACAGTTTCTGCAGAGCTTGCTTCAGGAGGCCGAGCTGGTCGAGACCGTGGAGACCATCCGCGAATGCCGTGACCCAAAGGACGATAAGCATCTGGAACTGGCCGTCAGCGGTGGAGCGGATTGCATCATCAGCGGAGACGACGACCTGCTGGCGCTCCACCCTTTTCGCGGCATTCCGATCCTGACTCCACGTGCCTTTCTGGACTGGCTGGCGATGCAGGCTTAGCGCCGGCCACTCGTCGCTCAGAAGACGGCGCTGAGCTGGAGGCGGACGTTGTGGACGGTGGGGGCCTCGGCGGGCGCGCGGCCCTCGTAGCTCAGGCTGGCGCGCAGGAAGCGGTTGAGCGTGTACTGCCCGCTGGCGCTCCACAGGTACGACACCCCGGCCCCGCGCCGCTCCGTCAGCTCGAACGCCGCCTGCCCGAGCGTCGCGTCGCCGTCGAGGCGGACGTCGGCGCGCTCGGCCTGGAGGAGGAGCTGGAGGCGGCCCGCCGAGGCGATGCGGGCGCGCAGCGGGAGGATGAGGATTCGAGCCGTCCGCACCTCTCCTTCAACGTCGCGGTTGCGGGCGAGGCGGACGCCGCCACTCAGCGAGACGCCGCGGCTGAACTGCCACGTCGCCTCCGGCTCGAGCTCGGCGCCCCGGATGTCGAAGCGCCGCGAGGCGAAGGGGCTGTCGGAGGCGTTGCGCTCCAGCGCTCCCCGAAGCTCGCCGCTGAGCGGGCCGGCGAGAACGGCGCGGGCCTCGGCCTCGGCGAGCTGGACGCGCCGCCGCTCCAGGCCCGTGGCGAGGCGGTTCGTGCTGCGGAGGTGCTGGCCGAAGAGACGCCCCCCGAAGCGCGGCTCGCCCTGGAAGAAGGCGACCTCCTGGCCGACGCGGAAGCGGCCGTTGAGCGTCGTCGCCGCGTCCTGGAGCACAGCCGGGTCGAGGAGGTAGACGCGGGCGAGGTCCGGCTCCTCGCTCTTTTCCTGCACGTCGAGCGTGGTCAGCGAGGAGACGCGAGCGAGCGCGCGCCGCCAGCCGGTCGCGTCGTCATCGAACAGGCGGGACGGGTCGAGGCGGAGGCGGAGGCGGCCCTGGACGCCGATGGTCGGGATCAGCTCGTCGCCGGGGAGGAAGGTGCGGAGGTACTGGCCTTCGAGCGGGGTAACCTCCTCGCGGAACTCGTCGAGCTGCTGGACGCCGTCGCCGTTGGCGTCCTCCCAGACGTACTCGCCCAGCTCCGGCCCGACGAGCAGGTAGATCTCCTGGAGCACGGGCGAGCGCTCGGTCTGCGCCTCGTAGACGGTGTTCAGCTCGGCGGCGCGGGCCAGCGGGGTCCAGCGGTTGGTCCAGCGGAGGACGAGGCTTTCATTGCTGCCTGCTCCCGTCTCCCGAAACGCCTCGGTCGCCTCGCGGAAGCGGTAGGCGACCTGGGCCTCGGTGGTGTACGCGGCCGACGGGCGGTAGCGCAGGTCGGTTTGGACGGTCTAAACCTGCGCCGCCTCAGCGAAGGTGCCGCCGAGGGGCCGCTGCTCGTCGCGCCACTCGGCCGAGGCCCCGGCCGTGAGCGTCGGGCTCGCCCACGCGAGGCCGGGGCGGACCTCGGTGAAGGCGAGCGCGTCCACGACGAGGCTGTCGGTCCCGAGCGCCTGCTGGGCGCGGCGCTCCTGCTCGACCTCGACGAACGGCACGAGCCGGTCTCCGAGGAGCGGATAGTCGAGCCGCCCGAGCTGGCGGAGCCAGCGGCCCTCCTCGGTGGCGAAGCCGTTCTCCGAGTCCACGACGTCGAGCCGGTAGGCGAGGCCCGGCCACCGCGCGCGCCGGAAGGCCGCATCGAGGCCGCCGCGCTGCCCGTCGAAGCGGTCGCCGAGCGCGATCCGCCCGGCCTCGATCTGGACCCACGCCTGCCCTGAGCCTGCCGAAGGGTCGCCGCTCGCCCAGCGGACGAAGCCCTCAGCGGTCGTCTCGGCGAGGGTATCTATTCCCGTGAAGCCCGCGCCGGCCCGCGCCACGTTCCACTTCCGGTTGAACTCGACCGGCCGAATGCGGCTGAACGGCTGGAAGGTCTCGCCCTTGAACCGGCCGACGACCTCGGCCGAGAGCACGCCCAAGTCGCGGTCGCCGAACCGGAGCGGGGTCGGCTGGAGGCGGAGGCCGCCGAAGCTCGCCCCGCCGCCGGTGCCGCCCGCGCCGTCGAGGCTGTTGGGGTCGTCGGTCGAGCGGGCGGTCTCGCCGAAGACCTCGAGGCCGGGCAGCGGCTCGACGCTGGCTTGAATATCCAGGACCTGCTGGCGCGTCGGCTTCGGGAGCAGGCGGAGCGGGACGTAGTCGCCGCCCGTCGGCCCGGCCCACTCGTAGAGGATGCCGTTGACGGCGCGGCCCGCCCGCGGGTAGCTCCCGGCCCCCGGCTCGACGCGCGAGAAGCGGACCCGGAAGACCGAGTCGGCGGCGGCCGTCGCGGGGACGAAGACGGAGTACGTCTGGCCTTCGAAGAGCGTGTCCTGCCGGGCGTAGAGCACGAACGGGCTCTCGGGGTCGAACAGCACCGGCTCGGCCCCGGAGCGGACAGCGGGGGCGAGGCCCGAGGCTTCGATCAGGTCGAGGTCGGCCTCGGTCAGGCCCAGCTCGTCGGCGAAGGCGGCCCCGTCGGACTCGCGGAGCACCGTGCCCCGGACGCGGACGCGGGAGGTCCCGTCCTCCTTCGCCCACAGCCGGGCCTCGGCCTCGGTCCCGATGACCGTCCGCGTGAACTCGCTCGTGGTGTACTCGAAGTCCACCGTGATCCGGCGCTCGGCGGTGATGAGGCGGCGCGGGGTGAAGGTCAGCTCGCCCGTGGCGTAGTCTATCACGTAGTCGCCCGCCTCGCCGCGCGTGAGCAGCAGCCCGTCGAGGTAGACCCGCTCGGAGCCGGCGATGACGATGATGAACGGCTCGCCGTCGCGGCCCGTGAGCCGGTACGGTCCCTGGACGCCTTCGACCGGGGCGATGTCCTGGCTCTGGAACAGCCCGCGGGCCGTCGCCCCGGCGACCGTGGCCTCGGCCCCGGCGAGGGTGCCGCCGAGGAGGGTGGGGGCGCGCGCGGTGACGGCCGCGCCCTGGAGCTTGCGGACGTAGGGCGCGAACTCGCTCCCGGTGAAGGCGAGGTCTATGTCGCCGAGGCGGGCCTGGCCGCCCCGCGTGTCGAGCTGGACGTAGACCCGGTCGAAGTCGGAGAGCCGCTGCGTGGTGCCCTCGGGCTGGATCGGCGTGTTCTCGTCGGTGAGCACGGCCTGGACGGCGACGCCGTCGGCGACCTCGCCGGAGAGCTCCATGCGCAGGCCGGACTCGATCGAGACGTCGCGGCGGTTGCCGGCGACGATGCCGCGCGAGATCGAGCCGCGCCGCCGGAGCCGGGGCGCGTCGCCGAACAGCGGCTCGTCGGTCTCCGGCCGGCCGGCCTCCACGACGCGCCGCCGCCCGAGCGTGTCGGCGGCCTCGTCCACCCGCCGCCGCGCGATGGGGTCGTCGAAGGCGGCGCGCGGCAGCGTCCGGTAGACCGCGACGAGCGTGGACGAGACGTGCGGGCGCGGGTCGAGCCGGAGCG
>JBBSMV010000099.1:0-10276 GCA_038232975.1 Rhodothermales bacterium | reverse complement strand
CTGGAGCGTGGTGGAGGCTCCACCGTGGCAGGTACAGCCTGCTGACGGTGCTGCACCTAAGGCCAAGGCTAAGGAGCAGTTCGTAAAAGTGTACCCCAACCCGTTCCAGGGCCAGACGACGATCCGCTACGAGGTCGCCGAGGCCACCGAGGTCCGCCTCGCGGTCTACGACGTGCTCGGGCGCGAGGTGGCCGTGCTGGTTGACGGGCAGGCAGAGGCTGGGACGCACGGCGCGACGTTCGACGCGCGCGGGCTCGCTGCCGGCACTTACATCTACCGGCTCCTGGTGGGGAACCAGGTGCAGGCCGGCCGGCTCACCGTCCTCTACTAGGACGGGGAGCTGACCTGGCCTGATGGTGAAGGGCCGACGCCTCCGGGGCCTGGCTCCGGGGGCGTCGGTGTGTTTGGCCCCTCCCTATCGTTGGTGATCGACATCGTTGGTGATCGACCTGCGGATGAAGGGGGGCACCACGAAAGAGGAGGCCACTCGCTATCGGTAGTCGGCGGCTCCCCCGCCCCGTTCGGCGATTCGGTATCGTCACTGGACCGTTCTCTAGGCCCGCCCTTTACTCAGACCTCGACGACAGCCCTGGCGAAAAAGGCTAGAAGCCGCCTGCGCCCGGACCCTGCCGGGACCTGAGCAGCGCTGCCGCCGTACAGCCGCCTATGTCCCGCCGCCGCCCTGCTCCCTACCTCGCCGAGCTCGCCGCCGCGCCGAGCGCCGATGCCCCGCCGCCGCTCGGCCCCCGCCTCCGCGTGGCGACCTACAACGTCCACCGCTGGGCCGGCGTCCGGGGCGGCCGGAAGTACGACCCCGACCGCGTCCTGACGGTCCTCGGCGAGCTGGAGGCCGACGTGCTGGCGCTGCAGGAGGTGCTGCGGCCTATAGACCGGGCGGACCCGCTGCGGCAGGCGGCGCGGATGCTCGGCTTCCACCTCGCCTTCGTCGTGACCCGCCTCCACAAGCGGGGCGAGCTGGGCAACGCGATCCTCTCGCGCTGGCCGCTGGCCGGGGCCGAGGCCATTGACCTCTCGTTCGGGCGGCTCGAGCGCCGCGCCGCGCTCGCGGTCCGGCTCACCAACGGCGCGGCGGTGCCCGCGCTGACGGTCGCCTCGACCCACCTCGCCCTCGTGGACCGGACGCGAACGCGCCAGGTCGAGGCGCTCCTCGACCACCCCCACTTCGACGGCGGCCCGGCGGTCCTGCTCGGCGACATGAACGCGTGGCGCAAGAACCCCGCCTCGCGCAGCCTCGACAGCTTCACCGAGCGCCACGACAACCGCTCCTGGCCCGCCTCGTACCCCAGCCCCCGGCCCGTGATGGCGCTCGACCGGCTCTACGCGCGGGGTGCCCGCCTCACCGGCCTGCACGCGCACGAGACCGCCGCCAGCCGCCAAGCCTCAGACCACCTCCCGGTCGTCGGCACGGTCGTCCTTGACGGCGAGTAGCCCGCAGCTCACGCGCGCGGCACGCCTTCGGCGGTGAGCAGCAGGGCGACCACGTCCGGCGTCGCCGCCACGATCTCGTCGGCCCCGTCGCGGCGCAGCTCGTCCTCGGTCCCGAAGCCGCAGAGCACGCCAATCGCCTGCGCCCCAGCCGACTTTCCGGCGAGCATATCCACGATGGTATCGCCGATCATCACGCAGTCCGAGGCGGCGACGCCCATCTGCTCGGCGGCGTAGTGGACGGGGTCGGGGTAAGGCTTCATCCGCTCCGTCGTCTGCGCGGTGACGAGCGCGGTGAAGTGGCGGCGCAGCCCGAAGGTCTCGAAGAAGTGCTCGACGCGGGCGGCGCTCCCGGTCGAGATCGCGCACATCGGGAAGTGCGCCGCCAGCGTCTCGACCATCTCATCTATACCGGGAACGACGAGGTGCTCCGGCTCGCCCGGCACCCGGCCTCTGACCTCATCGAGGTAGGCACGCACCTGGGCTAGCTCGTCGTCTATCCCGAGGCGGTCGGCGAGACCGTAAACGGTATTGACGGGGGTCTCGGCGTCGAGCACGATCCGGCGGGCGAGGCGGCCCGCGTGGCTTCCACTCAGGAACGGCAGCTTCGCCAGAAACTGCGCGATCCGGCCGACGAGCTGGTCGTCGGTGTCGGAGAGCGTGCCGTCCACGTCGAAGCAGAGCGCGCGGACGCGGGCAGGATCTACTGGCATGGGGCCGTGTCGAGTGTCGAGGTGCGAGTGTCGAGTGTCGAGGTGCGAGTGTCGAGTGGGTGCCGAATCATAGCGTCGGTGCCGGATGAGACCATTCGACCCTCGTCACTCGTCCTTCGTAACTCCCAGGGGGGTCACGTCGCGCCGCGTGTCGGGGGTGCTCAGCAGGAAGCCGTCCCGGACGAGGATCGCCGAGACTGCGCCGGTGTTGCCGAACGGGTCGAGGCTCCAGCCGAGGGCTTCCAGGCTGTCGAGCGTGGCGGCGCGGAAGCCGCCGCCGTCCCAAGTCTCGACGTCCGTCTCGTAGCCGAGCACGTCGGGGAGCCACTGGTGGTGGAAGCGCGCGGCCATCACCGCCTCGGGGAGCGTCAGCCCGAAGTCGAGCAGGCCGGTGACGACCTGGAAGACGGTCGTGATGATGCGCGGCCCGCCGGGTGTGCCGACGACGAGGAAGAGGTCGCCGTCGGGGTCCTCAACGATCGTCGGGGTCATCGAGGAGACCATGCGCTTGCCCCCGGCGACGGCGTTGTTCTCGTTCGTCACGCTGCCCCACAGGTTCGGCGCGCCGGGCTTGGCGGTGAAGTCGTCCATCTCGTCGTTGAGGAAGAACCCGGCCCCGCCGACGGCCACCTTCGAGCCGTACCAGTCGTTGATGGTGAGCGTCAGGCTGACGGCGTTGCCGGCGGCATCCACCACCGAGAGGTGCGTCGTCTGGCTCGACTCCCGCACGCCCGGCGGCTCGCCCTCTCCCACGCGCTCGCTGCCCGTGGCGTGTCTCGGGTTGAAGTCGGCCATCCGGCTGCGCATGTAGCCCTTCGAGAGCAGCCCCTCGGTGGGCACGTCCACGAAGGCCGGGTCGCCGAGCCAGCTTGCGCGGTCGGCGAAGACGCGGCGCTCGGCCTCGGCCATGCGGTGCATCGCGGCGGCACTGTGGAACCCGAGCGCGCCGAGGTCGGCCGGCTCGACGGCGTTGAGGAGCTGGACGAGGGCGATCCCGCCGGACGACGGCGGCGGCATCGAGAGGATGCGGTAGCCGCGGTACGTCCCGCGGACCGGATCGCGCCAGACGGGGCGGTAGGCCTCGAGGTCGGCGTGCGTGATGAGGCCGCCGCCGCGCTCCATCTCGGCGACGATCAGCTCGGCAGTGCGGCCAGCGTAAAACCCGGCGCGGCCGTCGTCGCGGATGCGCCGGAGCGTGGCTCCGAGGTCGCGCTGCACGAAGGTCTCGTCGGGGACGAAGTAGCCGCCGTCGGGCTTGGTGAAATAGCGGACGGTGCTCGGGAAGGGGAGGAAGCTGTCGCGGTAGCGGTTGAGGTGGCCGGCCTGCAGCTCGGTCAGCCGAAAGCCGTCCTCGGCCAGCGCAATCGCCGGGCCGAGCACGGCGGCGCGGTCGAGGGTGCCGTAGTCCTCGAGCGCCGTCAGGAGGCCGGCGACGGTCCCCGGCACGCCCGAGGCGAGGTGCCCGACGCGGCTGCGGCGGTCCGGCTCGCCGTCGTCGCCGAGGTACATGTCGCGCGAGGCGGCGGCCGGGGCGACCTCGCGGAAGTCGAGCGTCGTCGCGGTGCCGTCGGCGAGGCGGAGCACCATGAAGCCGCCGCCGCCGATGTTGCCCGCCTTCGGCAGCGTGACCGCCAGCGCGAAGCCCGCCGCCACGGCGGCGTCTACGGCGTTGCCCCCGCTCTTCAAGACCTCCACGCCCACGCGCGACGCCTCGGGGTGCCCCGTGACCACGAGGCCACGCGTCGCTGTGACGGCCTCCGTCGTGTCCGGTGGCGCAACGGCCGAGACCGGCGGTGCATCGGCCGGCGCATCGGCGGCCGGCGCATCGGCGGCCGGCAGCCGGGTGTCGGAGGCCGGGAGGAAGCACCCGGCCAGGAGCGGGACGAGGAGCGCGAGCAGGCGGAGCGACGGCGTCATGGCAGCGTGTTTGGGCGGGCGGGGAAACTACCGGCGGCGGCGAACAACAACAACGGTGAGCCGGGAAGATCATAGAGACATGGCGTGCCATGTACGGCCTCACGCCAGTCCCGACCAGGGCGAACACGCGGGTTCGCCCCTACGAATCGGGCGCACTCGTCTCGGTACCTTTGTCACCTTCTCTCTGCTCTCTGCCCACCGTCCCATGACCTCGCTCGACTGGCTGATCGTCGGCGGCTATCTCGTGCTCTCGCTCGGGCTGGCGCTCTACTTCTACCGGCGCGCGGGCCGCAGCACGGGCGACTTCTTCCTCAGCGGCCGGAACCTCCCGTGGTGGGTCGCCGGGACGAGCATGGTCGCCACGACCTTCGCCGCCGACACGCCGCTGGCGGTGACCGAGCTGGTGGCGAGCGAGGGGATCGCCGGGAACTGGCTGTGGTGGTACGCCGCGCTCGGGGCGCTCGGGACGGTCTTCTTCTTCGCCCGGCTGTGGCGGCGCAGCGGCGTGCTGACCGACGTCGAGTTCGTCGAGCTTCGCTATGCCGGGCCGCCGGCGGCGGCGCTGCGCGGGATCAAGGCGGTCTACTTCGGCCTCTTCATGAACGGCATCATCGTCGGCTGGGTGACGCTGGCGATGGAGACGGTCGTCCGCGTCCTCTTCCCCGACCTGACGATTTTCGGCCGGGCGTCGCTCGGGATCGGGGGCTGGGAGGTCGGAGCACCGATGGCCGTCGTCGGGGGCCTGATGCTGCTCGTGGCGGCGTACTCGCTCGTCGCCGGGCTGTGGGGCATCGCGGTCACCGACGTGTTCCAGTTCGCCATGGCGATGACGGGGTCGCTCGCGCTCGCCTTCTTCGCGCTCGACCTGCCCGAGGTCGGCGGCGTCGCCGGCCTCGTTGAGAAGCTCCCGGCCTCGACGTTCCGGTTCTTTCCCGAGGTGGGGGCGGCCGAGAGCGCGGGCGTGCTGACGCTCTCGGCGGCGTCGTTCGCGGCCTACATGGGTGTGCAGTGGTGGAGCAGCTGGTATCCGGGGGCCGAGCCGGGCGGCGGGGGCTACGTCGCGCAGCGGATGCTGAGCGCGCGCTCCGAGCGCGACTCCCTCTTGGCGACGCTCTGGTTCGCGGTCGCGCACTACTGCCTGCGGCCGTGGCCGTGGATCATCGTGGCGCTCGTGGCGCTGGTCCTCTTCCCCGACCTCGCGGACGCGCGCGAGGGCTACGTGCTCGTGATGCGCGAGACGCTGCCGCCGGGCCTGCTCGGGCTGCTCTTCGCCGCCTTCCTCGCCGCCTTCATGAGCACCATCTCGACCCAGCTCAACTGGGGCACGTCGTACCTCGTCCACGACCTCTACCGGCGCTTCCTCGTCCGGGACCGGCCGGAGCGGCACTACGTCGCGGCGGCGCGGTGGACGACGTTCGCCCTCGCCGTGGCCGGCTTCCTCGTTGCCGGGCAGCTCGACTCGATCAGCGGGGCGTGGGGCCTCGTGCTCAGCGCGTCGGCTGGGCTGGGGCTGGTCCTCATCCTGCGGTGGTACTGGTGGCGCGTCAACGCCTGGAGCGAGCTGGCCGCCACGCTCACGCCGCTCGTCCTCGTGGCCCTCCAGCTGGCGGGCGTGCCGGTGCCGTTCCTGACGGCGGCCTTCCCCACCAACCTCTTCGGCATCACGGCGATCACGACGGCCGTCTGGCTGGCGGCGACCTTCCTGACGGCCCCCACGGAGGAGGCCCGGCTCGACGGCTTCTACCGGCGCATCCGGCCGGGCGGGCCGGGGTGGCGGCCGGTGGCGGCGCGGAACCCGGCCGTGGAGCCGGACGCGGGGCTGGCGCGGCTCGGGGCGTACTGGCTCGTCGGCAGCGCGGTGGTCTACCTCGCGCTCTTCGGGACGGGGCACCTGATCCTCGGGCGGGCCGCGACGGGGCTGGGGTTTCTGCTGGCGGCGGCGCTCGCGCTGGGCTGGCTGCTGTGGGACCTCGCACGACGGGACGGTGAGACGGTGAGACCGTAGGGACATGGCGTGCCCTGTCCGGTCCTCGCGCCATGCCCGACCAGGGCGAACACACGGGTTCGCCCCTACGGGCACGTTACCCGACGGTGGGTACCTTTGCCAGCTTCCCCTCGCTCTTCCGCTCTTCCATGCGCATCCTCGTCCACGACTTTGCCGGGCACCCGTTTCAGGTCCAGCTCAGCCGCGCGTTCGCTCGGCGTGGGCACACGGTCCTCCACGCCTACTGCGCCTCACTCCCCTCGACCCCGCAGGCGATGGAGACGCGGCCGGACGACCCCGATGGGTTCGAGATCCGCGGCCTCGCGTTGGACTCGCCGATCAACAAGCAGGCGTTCGTGCAGCGCTGGCGGCAGGAGCGCGCCTACGGGCACCTCGCTGCCGGCGCGCTCCGGGACTTCCGCCCCGACGTGATGCTCTCGGCCAACACGCCGCTCGACGCGCAGCGGACGCTCCTGGAGGCGGCGCGCGAGGTCGGGGCGCGGTTCGTCTACTGGGTGCAGGACCTGATCGGGTGGGCCTCGGAGCGGCTGCTGCGCGAGAAGGTCCCCGTGCTCGGCGGCTTCGTGGGGGGCTACTACGCGCGCCTCGAGCGCCGCCTGCTGGCCGAGAGCGACGCGCTCGTGCTCGTGACCGAGGACTTCCGCGGCGCGGTGCCGGAGATTCGGGACCATGCCTCGGCGCACGTCATCCCGATCTGGTCGCCGCTCGACGCGGTCTCGCCGCGCCCGCGCGACAACGCCTGGGCCGAGGCGCAGGGCTTTCCCGAAAAAGCCCTCCGGTTCGTCTACGCCGGCACGCTCGGGCTGAAGCACAACCCGCAGCTCCTGCTCGACCTCGCCCACCGAATTCCGCACGAGATCGTCGTGGTCTCGCAGGGGGCCGGAACCGACTGGTTGCGCCAGAAGAAGGGGATCGAGAACGTCAAGAACCTGCGCCTACTGCCGTTCCAGCCGTTCGAGGCGCTGCCCGAGGTGCTCGGCGCGGCCGACGTGCTCGTCGCCATCCTCACGCCCGATGCCGGGGTGTTCTCGGTCCCGTCGAAGGTGCTGACGTACCTTTGCGCCGCCCGCCCGCTGCTGCTGGCCGTGCCGCCGCAGAACCTCGCCGCTCGGATCGTGACCGAGCACGAGGCGGGCCTCGTCGTCCCGCCCCGGAAGCGCAAGGACTTCCTGGAGGCCGGTGCCCGGCTCGCCGCCGACGCCGCGCTCCGCGAACGCCTCGGCGCGAACGCCCGCGCCTACGCCGAGGCGCACTTCGCCATCGAGCCGATCACCGACCGCTTCGAAGCGGTGCTGGCGGAAGACCGTGCGACGGTGAGACGGTGAGACTGGTGCTGCCCCGGCCAGGGCGACCACATGGGGTCGCCCCTACAGGCGCGGAGCGCGACGGTCTCGCTAGCTTTCGTGGTTTTTCCTTCTCTCTCCTCTTCCCTTCTCCATGCTCCACCTCCTGCTCAACGCCGACGTCTACGCCCCCGCGCCGCTCGGCCGGCGCCACCTCGTCGTCGGCGGCGGGAAGCTGCTCTACGTCGGTGCCGACGAGCCGCGGGTGAGCGGGCTGGAGGTCCATGTCACCGACCTGGCGGGGTACCGCGTGATCCCCGGCCTCGTAGACGGGCACGCGCACCTCACCGGCGGCGGCGGCGAGGCCGGGCCGCAGACGAAGGTGCCGCCGCCCGCGCTGAGCACCTACACGCTGGCCGGCGTCACCACCGTCGTCGGCGTCCTCGGGACCGACGACCTGACGCGGACCACGGCCGAGCTGGTCACGCGCGTCCGGGCGCTCCGGGCCGAGGGCCTCTCGGCCTACTGCCACACCGGCGGCTACCACCTCCCGCCGACGACGCTGACCGGCTCGGTGCGCGGCGACATCGTCTACCTCGACTGCGTGCTCGGCGTCGGCGAGATCGCGCTCTCGGACCACCGCTCGAGCCAGCCGACCTTCGAGGAGATCGCCCGGCTCGCCGGCGAGGCGCACGTCGCCGGGCTGATGACCGGCAAGGCGGGCCTCGTCCACTTCCACCTCGGCGACGGGCCGCGCGGCCTCGGCCTCGTCCGGCGCTGCCTCGACGAGACCGAGATTCCGGCGCGCGTCTTCAACCCGACCCACGTCAACCGCCGCAAGGCCCTCTTCCAGGAGGCCTGCGACCTGGCGAAGCGCGGCTGCACGGTTGACGTGACGGCCTTCCCCAAGCAGAGCGACGACGAGTGGAGCGCCGCCGAGGCCGTCCGCCGCTACCTCGACCTCGGCCTCCCAGACGGCCGCCTCACCGTCTCCTCCGACGGCGGCGGCTGCCTCCCCGCCTTCGACGCCGAGGGCCGCGTCGCCCACATGGACGTCGGCAAGCCGGGCGAGCTGCTGGACACGCTCCGCGAGCTGCTCCGCGCCGGACGCCCGCTCGACACCGTCCTGCCGCCGTTCACGTCCAATCCGGCGCGCCTGCTCCGGCTCCCGGCAAAGGGCCGCCTCGCGGAGGGGGCCGACGCCGACCTGGTCGTGCTCGACGAGGAGGACCAGGCGCGCGACGTGATGGCGCGCGGGGAGTGGCACGTCCGCGGGCGGCAGCCCGTCGTGCGAGGAACGTTCGAATAGTGCCGAGGGTCGGGGTTCGAGTGACGAATGGTCCGTTCCTTCGCACTCGCCACTCGCCACTCGCACCTCCCCATGCCTTCCTTTCCCCGGCCGGGCGTCGCCCGCGGCTTCGTCATCGCGATTGGCGGGGCCGAGCGGAAAAAGCGCAGCGCCGTCATCCTCGAGCGCTTCGCCGCGCTCACCGGCGACGGCGACGGCCGCGTCGTCATCCTCCCGACGGCCTCCGAGATGGCCGACACCGGCCCGCGCTACGTCCGGCTCTTCGAGGCCCTCGGCGTCGGCTCGGCCGTCTCGCTCCCGATTGACCAGCGGGCCGAGGCCGAGGACCCCGCCATCGTCGCCGAGCTCGACGAGGCGACGGGCATCTTCATCACCGGCGGCAACCAGCTCCGGCTCTCGACGATCCTCGGCGGGACCGCCGTGGCGCGGGCCGTCCGGCAGCGCAGCGCCGACGGCGTGCCGGTGGCCGGGACCTCGGCCGGGGCCGCGATCATCCCCGAGCACATGATCGCCGGCGGCACGCCGGGCGCGACGCCGACGCCGAGCAAGGTCACGCTCGCCCCCGGCCTCGGGCTGACCAACGCCCTCGTCATTGACCAGCACTTCCGGCAGCGCGACCGGCTCGGACGGCTCCTGGCCGCGCTCGCCTACAACCCGTTCATGACCGGGATCGGGCTCGACGAGGACACGGCGGCGTTCATCGGGCCGGACGGCGTCTTCGAGGTCGTCGGCAGCGGGGCCGTGACGGTCGTGGACCCGAGCGCGCTCGAGTATTCCTCGATGGGCCGGGCCAGCCGGGGCGAGCCGGTCTCGCTTCTCGGCCTGCGCTTGCATATTTTGACCCACGGCGACCGCTACGACACCGCCTCGCGCAAGGCCACGGCGGGGTCTTGAGGGTGGGAGGAGGGGGGTCGGGCGTGTGGGAGGCTCTAAGGCTTCGCTCCATGCTGCCCACTCCCACCCCCCATCCTCCCATCCTCCCATCCTCCGATCCCCATGAACGTCCTCTCGACCAACGTCTACGTCGGCCCCAACGTCTACGCCAACTTCCCGGTCATCCGGCAGGTCCTCGACCTCGGCCCGCTCGAAGACTTCCCGACCCGGAAGCTCGGCGACTTCCAGGCCCGGCTCTGCGAGGCGCTCCCCGGCCTTGGCGAGCACGGCTGCTCCTACGGCACGCCCGGCGGCTTCGTCCGGCGCATGACCGAGGACGAGGGGACCTGGCTCGGGCACGTCCTCGAGCACGTCGTGATCGAGCTGCAGAACATCGCCGGCAGCGACGTGACCTTCGGCAAGACGCGCTCGACCGGGCGGCCGGGCGAGTACACGATGGTGTTCGAGTACAAGCAGGAGGACGTCGGGCTAGAGGCGGCGCGCCTCGGGCGGCAGCTCCTCTTCCACCTCCTCCCCGACGACCTCAAGCAACACTTTACCTCAGAGATCGAGGACAGCTTCGACTGGGAGGCCGAGCGCGACGAGTTCATCCGCTACGCCCAGAAGCGCGAGTTCGGGCCGAGTACGCAGTCGCTCGTCGACGCGGCCGAGGCGCGCGACATCCCGTGGATCCGGCTCAACAAGTACAGCCTCGTCCAGCTCGGCTACG